>JAYVRS010000328.1:0-26372 GCA_043776185.1 Bryobacteraceae bacterium
TGCCTCCCGATTTTGTTGCCCGTCATGTCTCAGTTCGACGGGTAACACTTTCTTGAGGCAACAGCTCAGCGCTGGTAGCAGAAGTCGCGAGTCAACGCGCGACCAACGACAACTACACTCTTGGCAAAGCAGCGCGGGCTGCCTAAACTGGTGCTGACCGGAGCAGAGGGTAAGGCTCTGCAGGGATGCAACCGGAGCGCTGACTCCGGGGCCAGACCAGGTTCGGGGTGGGGTTGACCTGCCCCGGGCCGGCCGCCTGGGATGGCAAGAAAGCGTTAAATCCCGGAGGTCTGGAGGCAGAGCCTCCAGTTTCAGCAAAGCGTTCATTTCTTATTCGTCCTCCGCCTTTTTCTTCTTGGCCTGCTCCATGCGATAGCTGCCGATGTTGAGCTCCAGGATGACGCTGTGGTGGACGAGCCGGTCGATGGCCGAGGCGGTGGTCATCGGATCCTTGAAGATCACCTCCCATTTCGAGAACGGCAAGTTGGAGGTGATCAGGACGCTGCCCCGTTCGTAGCGTTCGGCGAGCAGCGTGAAGAGCACCTCCATTTCTTCGCGGCTCTGCTGCACGTAGCCGATGTCGTCGATCACCAACGCGTCATAGTAGGCCAGTTTCTTGATCGCCTGGCTCAACCGCAGATCCTTCTTGGCCCGCAGCAGATCCTGCACCAAGCGCACGCAAGTGCTGAAAGCCACTCGCCGGCCTTGCCGGATCAGTTCTTGCCCCAACGCCGATAGCAGATGCGTCTTGCCGCTGCCGGGATTGCCAAAGGCCAGCACGTTCTCGCGCCGGTCCAGGCAACTGGACTCATGCCTGGCACCAATTGAGCTGCCCAATTGGGCTCCTCACCGCCACTTCTCCTTGGGTACCGTCTCCTTAGCAAGTGTTTGCGGACCATACAGGCAGTGTTTAGCACGGTTAGTTATTACGCTTTCGTTGCCCAAAATCCCGTCAGTGCATCTTTCTGGGATCTGTCACTTTTTCTACTCAATCTGCGCTTCTGTGTCTGAGGAGTAAGATTTTCGTGGCACATCCGTTTCTATTTACCCTGATCGCGGCAACTGGTTTAGCGCTCGCGCAGACCAAGCCGCCGGCACCCGTCTTGATGGGGGAGCCGATTCCGAGAGGCAAATTAATCACCGTACGCATTTCCGGCTTGGCGGACCAAGTGGCGGTGAAAATTTACCGGGACGGCACGGAGGACAAAGACTTGAAGGCGAGCCCCCCGATGATCTTCGGAGAAGTGGAACTCACCCTGAGCAAGGCGCTGAGCGCTGGGGAAATCGTGACTCTCACTCAGACGATCGGAGGGCTGGAAAGTCCCCCTTCGGCCGGCTATCGAGTTCCAGCAATTGCTCCCCCGTCCGTCGAAATTCTGTCCGCGCAAGCCTTCTTGGCGTACAACCTCGTTCCGGTAACCTTTAAGGTCAGCCACGCCGATACGGTGACGTTCAAGATCTTTGGCGGTCCGAACTGTTCCGAGCGACGGGTGACGCAGGAGGTGTCGGGCGACGAATTGAAGAAGGGGAAGGCTGATATTGCTTTGGCGGGCCCCTTAGATTCCAGCGAAAATTTGTGTTTGACGTATTTAGCTTCGCATAAGGGAGCTCTCGATAAAGCGGGCGTATTCAAAGTAGATGTCATTGGGTTAGACTTCCGGTTGGACGGCCCACCCACCGAGGGTCAGCAAGAATTGAAAGGCAAAGCTGGGTCCTTCATTAAGGGGATGGTAGTGTACGTTTTAGGAGGAGCCTTTCCAGAATCCCGCATTCCGGCCAAAGAACTTAGCCCGACCTTGGACAAGCTAAAGACAAACTTCAAGGCGCGTCTGAATATAGAGACCATTCAGCGCGGCCCCGCAACTTCCATTCCTCTCGGTATGTCGTATCTGCAGCTTAAGAGCCGGCTGAATGAGGTCACTGGGGACCTAAGAGAGGAAGATCCACCAAAACCGAAGAATCAAAAGAAGTCGCTACTTACGCCCAATCAAAAAAGCGAGGAAGAAAAAGACTATGCAGCGAACGACCTGCGCGACGAAATCTTCCATGACTCCGCCTCGATTGAAAAGGGAGCATTCACGTTTACGCTGAAGCAACGGCTGGAGGCCGGGCAGCGTTTGGTGATTTGCGCCCTGGTGGAGAATGAACCCGGGTTGAGTCGGCCTTTTTGCGACGAACGGAATCACGTGGTCCAGTCCGTCGCCATCGATTTCGGTCGTTTGCGCGCCTATTTTTCCGCGGGCACCGTGATTAGTGCCCAAGACGGATCGTTTGGCAAAGCCGCCCCGTACCTTGCGTTCAATGCTGATTTTGCTTTTGCGAACGCTCTCATTTCGAAGATAGAAAAAAAATCTCTTCCGCTGGTGGCGGGTGATGCTAAACCTGCGGTCGATTCCTGCGAAGCCCTCGATTGCCTCAAGAATAGGCGTTTTGGCTTCTCTCTGCACGCATTTCTCGACGTCCGTCTGACTCAGGCGGCGACCGATAGCAAGGCGGCGACGCCGTTGACTGCCGTAGCGGTTGGCCCCACTCCGCAGCAGGCCGGAGTGGCTCAGATGGGATTCTACTTACCCATGCGGGTCTCGGGAATGGACTGGGTCTATCGCGGCACCCAGTATTCCGCTTATTTCGCGCCAGTGGGAAAGTTTGGCATTACTCATTTGAAGGATGGCGTCATCCTGAACAGCCAAGACGTGACTACGAAGACCACCGTGCAGGATCTGCTGCGGCCCGATGCGGCAGCCAAGGTGACGAACAGCGATCCGGCCACCAAATCGAACGCCACGCAGAACGCCTTACCTTTTTACGGCTATGGGTTGCGGTTAGGACTGATGCGATACGAACTGATGGGGAGGACGCTAAAGAATCGCCAGATCGCTCCGGACAATTCCGCTTACGTCGATTTCACTTATGGGCAAAACGGCATTTACCGTCGCAAAGTGGAAGATGCGGCTGTCCAATCGCTTCCGCGGATCACGACCGACAATATGCTCAGGACGACGGTTCAGACCACATCGACCAATACTTCCCACCTTCTGGTTCCCGGCTTTAATATCGAGGGCCGGATGAAGCTTCCTTACCTGCCGGCCCAAATCGGCGTGGATATCTTCTTACATCGGCGGCTGCCAGACCAGAGTGCCTCGTCGGACTTTCGCTTTATTCTGGGCTTCCGTGTGGATGTGGCGAAGGCGCTCAGCCGGGCGTTTGGCATGGCACCCTAGTGTTCTGATTGTAAAGCACTAGTAGCCCAGCTTCGCTTCCACGCAGTGCAGCAGCGTGCGGACGCAGTACACCACGAGGAGCGCTTCGGGCGCTGCGAGGAGGACTTCGTTGGGGGGGGGCGACGCTGGCGCGGTTGCGGATCGGGTTGAGGACGGAGACGATGGCGGTGAGGGAGTTTGGGGGGGCGAGAGGTCCTCGGCCCTGGCTCCTTTGGCTTGGAACTGGGGGTGCTTTTCGCGGAGGATTTTAAAGGGGCGGGTGAGATCCGGGGGCAAGTCAGCGTATCCACGCGTGTCCCTGGTTTCGCTCCAACTTTTTCCAATTAAATGACTTATCGCCGCCGAGATGCGGTGGAATGACCTTCCACCGCATTTACGCCGCCCGATCCCTCTTCGCCCGCTTGATCCACTTAGCGATCTCGATAGCCGTAGCCCCCATCGACAGGAGGGACCGCATCAGCCTAGTTGGTGCCAAGTACTCGCCAAGCATTATGCACGTGCCGGCATTGTGGAGTATTGGGTGCTGGACCTAACTGGCAGCCGTCTGATTGTGCATCGGCGTCCGGAGGCGGGCACCTACCAGGATGTGATGGCTTACGCCGAGCAAGAGTCAGCGGCTCCGCTGCCGGCGCCGGGTGCGGGGCTGGTGGTGGGTAGTCTTCTATAGCGAGGAAACTGTTTATCGGCGGGCGTTGGCAAGCCGCGCCTGGAATCTTTCGGTGAGCTTAGCCTCCAATCCTGTTGGATCCTCCCAAAAGAGATGCTGGTATTGGCGAACATCGAACGAGAGAACTGGTCCTGGGCCCTCTTCCGTCCGGCATGTCCAAAATATCGGTTTGCCAAGCGCCTCGGCAAACCCTGCCTCATAGTAGACGTTTGGCCGATGGGAGGTTACGTCGACAACGACAAACTGAGAGCGTCGAATGTCTGCCATGACACGGTCGCAGATTTTTTCAGGAAAATGCTGCCGGTCCACGCGGATGGCCTGGAAACCACAGAACTGAATGGCACGGCTAATCGCCGCATAGGCGTCATCCAGTTCGGGGGCAAAACTCATGGCGATGAAGCCGACGCCAGTCCCGCCGGAGATCGGTTCGAGGGCGATCCAGGCCTTTGGCGTTAGGCGAAACCCTGTCGGCTGGCCTGGGACGCCTTGGTGTAATTCAACCAAGCCTTCCGACATTAGGCCATCAAGAATGCCGCTAACTTCCTCGGCGCTTCGCGCCTGTAGTTCAGCCCAGCAAGTATTAAAGTCCCAACGCACGTGTGCGCCAACAAACTTAGAATGCTTCTCCATGAACTCCAGAAGCGTGTGACGTTTTGTGGAGTAGGAAATGCTCTGGTATGCCTGGATCAATTGATCTATGTTCGTCGTATCGATATGGAATCGCTGACCAGTTGCTAACTGAGCTTGCGCAGACGCGATAGAAAGGCACCATCTTCGGTCGACGTAGTTTTGTTCGCGGAGTAGATCTTGGGCTTCCTCTGGTAGGGTGAATTTCTTGCAGGCTTTGCATTCGTACCAGAAAGTCTCAGTATCGCTGCGGTAGCCACCATCACAGGGTTCGCCGCACAGAGGACAATTGGGCATAATCGATTCTAGCGAAATTCGGCTGATAATGCGTGTTGTGTTTCTCGAGTACCGGAATAGAAGTGTGGCTAGACGCTCGGAACCTCCACGGCTAAAAGCCCTAGGCAGAGCAATATGTACTGTTCTTGAGAGCCTGGTGTGTAACTTTATTGGCACGTGCTCGGCTTTGTGCAGCGGGCACATAGGTAACACTCTAGCCCATCGCGTCAGGGGTGGCGAATGGACTCCAGTTGTACCGACGGTTGCGAATGTTTCGGACGAACAACTGGGGTCCGAAGCGTTAAAATTTACAGAATTCAGGCCCGCGCCAAGATTCGCCTTCCGCGGGGCAATGGATTTGATTTGTGCCGGAAGCGCCTGGACGCGAGGGGGGGAATGGCCAGCAGATCCAGAACTTGCTCCGCGGACGAAGGTCGCAGCGAAGGGTTATCGGAAATCGCCGCTTGGATCGTCGTTAACCAAGATCGGGGCAGGCCGCCGTTGAGGTTGCAAGGGGCACCCGCCACCATTTCGTTTAGCAGCACTCCCAGTGCGTAGATATCGGTTAGCTCAGTGACCGGCTGACCCTTCAACTGTTCCGGTGCCATATAGCCGCGCGTCCCCATGACTCGGCTGAGGCCCGGCGCGCGACGATCGGCTAGTCCGAAATCCATGATGACGGCGCGGCTGGGCGTCAGCATGACGTTTGACGGCGTTAGATCCAGATGCACGATACCCATTCGATGAATGGCGGTGAGTCCACGAACTAACTGCTCGACGATGGTTTGCGCTTCAGTTAGGCGAAGGGGGCCCGTGCGGCGCAGGCGGGCAGCCAAGGATTCACCCTCCACTAATTCCATGGTTAAAAAGGCCACGCCGGTATGGCGGCCGATGTCGAAGAGCCGGCAGACATTGGGGTGAGTGACTTGACGCCCGATCTGTAATTCGCGGCGAAAGTTCCCTAGCAAATCCGTATGCATTACTTTAAGCGCAATGGTGCTCTCCGCTTCGTGATCGAAAGCGGCATAGACCTCGCCCATACCGCCTGCTCCAATTATCTGTAAGATTTGGTACCGGCCAGCGAGACAATCGCCCGGCATGAAACGCGCCTCGGGCGGTGAGTGTAATTTCTTTACCGCATCCGGTGCGTCTTCGAGAAATTCGCCGGCGTCCTGATCTTGCCGGAGTAACTGCTCCACGTCGGCGGCAAGGTCCGCTTCGACGCCGGCTAACAGAACGGCGCGGCATTCAGAAGGTTGACTGCGGCACAGTTCAAATAGCTCGAGAATGCGCACCCAACGCTCCGCGGTCATGTCAGTTCACCGTAGAGCCAGGCCTTGGCGATGGTCCAATCGCGTTTGATGGTACGCGAACAGACTGCTAAGTGGATAGCAACCTCGTCTTCCGTCATTCCGCCAAAGAAACGCAATTCTACGACCAATGCTTGGCGCGGGGCGAAAAGGGCGAGCCGGTCCAGCGCCTCATCGAGATTCTGGATTAGTTCACATTCTCCATCGCCAGCCAATTGGAGATTCTCCAAGTTCAGCTCGATCTGGCCCGCGCCGCGCTTGAGAGCCCGACGCTGGCGCGCATGATCCGTCAAGATGCGACGCATGACGGTGGCGGCCATAGCAAAGAAATGCGAACGGTCTTGCCAGTGCGGGGTCTGTTGGCCAGCCAATTTGAGGTAGGCTTCGTGGACGAGGGCCGTCGGTTGCAAGGTATGGTCCGGCCGCTCGCGGCGAAGGAATCCAGCGGCCAGTCGTTTGAGCTCGGCATAGACACTCGGCACCAGTTCAGCCTCGGCGGACTTATCGCCCGCCGCCAAGCGACGTAACAGACTGGTAATTTCGCGTTCCTGATCTAAGCAGTCAGAAATGGCGGGTAGATAGCCAATCGGAGAACGATCCTCGTCGGCGCGGCGCTTCATGACTTATCCTCCTCGATGAGCTTGGTTTGCTTACCAGAAGAAGACGTATCTCATACAGATTTCCCTTTTCGGAGTTACTCGAACTTACTTACACCATGATCTGGCCGGGCAAGCCAAGGTCAGCGAGGGCCTTGGCCAGGGGCGAGACGACTACGAAATGCGCGACGTTAGTACCGGTGATCAGTCCGATGGGATGACCTGCGGCGTCAGCGGTGACGACGAGGCCGCCAGAATTCCCAGGCAGCGCGAATTGAGTGTCATCGGCCTGCACGAGAATACTGCCATTGAACTCGACATCGTCCAGAGAGCAGGGAAAGTTGCTCGCGCCCATGGCGACGTGAAAAGTACCCACGCCCGTAACGGTACCGAATGCGTCAACGCCGTTGACCGAAACTTTCACCCGCAGATTCACGGTGGGAGTGAACGGGTTCGGGTTAGGAGTCCAACCGGGAGGCCAGGCTGGAACGATTCCAGCGGCGGGATCGAGCAGGCAAGCCGCGGCGTCCGCTTGGTGGCCGTGAGGCTTTAGCTCGCTGAAAACGATCGTCCGGCTCACCCGCTTGGTACCCAAGTACACGCCATGGGACGGGTCGGCTAGCGGTAAATGCCGGCCATTGCAGGCCAGGACGTGATTCGCCGAGAGGAGCCAGACGCCGTCCGCATTCCGCGCAAAGGCCCCGATCGACCCAGGAATTTCACCTTGAGCGCCGCGAACCGAAACCGGCGAACCCATCCTGCCAGCGGGTGAGCCGGCCGCCGCCACAAGGGCTAAAGGCGCAGCCGGACTCGGCACGGCGGAGAAACGGCACATCGGTACGCGGTGAATCCGCACCGGAAGCAGTCCCAGCGCATCGAAGCCACTGAGAAAACCCACGAAGCCGGGTGGAAGATAGATCGTCAAATCCCAATGGCCGCCCTCTTGGGTGAGCGAATAGCCCACCCGATTCGATAGCTGGTGCATAATCGGACGAATCCGCTCAATCAGCTCTTGGTAATCCATCATGGCATCTAGGGAGTAAACGACCCGTTGCATGCGGAGCAGCAGGATTTGCAGCCCTCGCCATTGAGGGGCTGGGAGCTGGAGAAACGAGCTGTCCTCGCGAAATCCACCAGATGGTCCACCAGTTTCGGCCGGCTCTTGAGCGAGCTTAGCTCCAGCGCCGACAGACCAGGAGGCAAGTCCGGTTGCATCGCCAGATCTTTCGGCGGGCCAGCTAACTGAACTGTCGTCTGGCCGAAGAGGCTAGTCGACAGCGCGAATTCATCTTGCGAATGGCTGGCGCTCACCGCTTGGTCAGGTGGCGAGTCAATCAGATGAAGGGTAGCCACCTTGGCATGGTTGGGGAACTCCGTGAACGACGAACTCTGCCAGTAGCTCTGAAGTCCGTCCGGTGAAGTGAGCTCAATGAAATCAAAAGAAGTGGTCACCGCGTATTCGAATACGGTGAGGCCACAAACCTTGGTGGCTGGCGCGATGAGCTTGGCCGGATTGGTGACGACGGCGTCGCCCAGGCGCAGGTAATGAATCTTTCGCGGGCGCGGCAGAGCGAGGCTAGCCCAGATACGCTCGTCCTTGGCATCGGGCAGCGCCGTCACCAGAATGGTGGGCGTGAGGGTAGGGTCGAGTGAATTGGCGGCCGTCTTTGGTGACGTACTAACACCGCGCAAAGTGGCGCTGAAGCCGCGCGGCACGTCGGTTTCGAGCAGCCAATTGCCGAGCCGGTATTGGTGGTCGCCACCGATGTTGAGGGCGTACGCGTGGAACTCGTCGCCGGGACCTTCGACCAGCGAGACCAGCCCGTGAAAGGCCACGTAAAAGCGATTGTCCGCCGGTGGCGCGGGGATGGATAGGTCGACGAAAAAGTCGCCATTTTTGTCGCGAAGTTGGATGATTGTTTCGGCCATTGTGTATCTCCTTGTAAGGGCTCAGGAGTAAGGACGCCTAAGCCCGCACAATCCCTTTTAGCCTTCGCTACCGTCGGCCCCGGAGCAACAAGATTCGCACCCGCCGCCGCTTTTGGCGCGGTAGGTGGAGCTGGCGCTTGTCCCTCCACGCGCCTTATTGGCCAATGACTCCAGAAATTGCTCGCGCTTGTAGAGAGAGAGTAACTCGGCAGCACAGAGGCCGGGGGGCGGAGTGGAAGGCTTGCCATCCACGGTTTTAGTGCCAATCTTTACGGCCCGCTCGCCCAGCACCCGGGCGGATAGGTTGAACTCCGCCAATGAATGATTGTCGCTGGTCTCCAGCGGAGGGTTGCTGAAGACGTGTAGGGCGGCAATAACGTAGTCGTCGCCCTTGACAGTGACCATGGTGCGCGAGTTCGGCTCCCACAAAATCGAACCGCTTTCGCTCACCAGGTAGCAGCCCGCAAAAGAATTTAGATTGTAACGGAACACGGTCACGCCGGCATTGAGGCCGACGTGTGGATCGACCAAACATCGGTGACCGTCGCTTAGATTCAGGGCACCGGAATTCCCGTAGTTTATGTCATCCGGACGCGGAAGCACGATGCGCGCATGAATCGCTTTCTGCGCTTCATCGACCGGTTTCTTCAACTCAATCGTGGGCCGCTTGGAGGCATCCAGTGCCGCGTTACGGGTGGTCGGGCCAGCCCCAACAACCAACTCGCCGGCGAATCCGGCGAGAATGCCGGCTTCGCGCAACCAGTCGCCATAGAGATAGCGATGCTCGTCGCCCATCGACAGAACGTACGCCCGAAATTCATGAGTCGTAGTGTTTTCCACGATCGGCGTGAGACCGTGAAAGACGACATAGACGATATTCTTAGTTTTGGCTGGTGACTTTTTCTTAGCCATATCCATAGTTTCCTTTCAACACAAATTAAGGCAACCCAAACAACTGAAAGGCCGCCCAAAAATAGGGGTGGTGCTGGAGCGGATCCCGCTCGACCGCGAGCGCGGCTTCGCGTAAGGCGGCGGCCGGCGCCATACCTTGCTGCAACCGATCATAAAAACGCTCCATCATCTGCGCCGTGGCGCGGGAGTCGACATTCCAGCGCGAGGCCAATACCTGGCTCGTCCCGGCGTCCAAAAAGGCTTGCACGAGGCTTTCGACATTGACGGAGCCGCCATCCTCGCCGGCGCCGGACGAACACGCGGCCAGGGTGGCCAGGCGCAGCGCATGCAGGTCGAGATCGGCGATCTCGGCGGCCGTGATCAACCGGGTGCCCACCCGCGGTTCGCCGGCCAGAACTAAGGCGCCATTGCCACCGTTAGCCACACCGTGCCCGGCGAAGTGAAAGAGGCGATGGCGAGTGAGCTGCTGCTGAAGTGCCTCCACGTGCGCGCCCGCTCCAGAGAGGTAAAGATGTTGGGGAAATAGGTGGCGGAGATGTTCCGCTTCGGCTAAGCCGGCGCTGAGTACGGGGAAGCGTGGACGGTCGCGTGGGTCGACGGCCGGCTCGGCTACTACCAGGGCCGGTTGCCAGTCGAGCGGCACGTCGAGCGACGGACGCGAGACCGGCGCTGAGCCCCAGCCAATAGTTTGGACGACGGCGACGCGCGATAGCAACGCGCGTCCCTCACGGTCTCGCAGTGCGCCCCAAGGCAGGACGGCCAGCGGACCGTCAGGATCCACAATGAGCGTGCGGGCTCCGCCAAAACGCGATTCGAAAGGCAAGATCAGGAGATCGTACAGTTCGCGGCCGCTCTGGTTCACCACCGCCAGCGGCGAACCGGAATTAGCGACCAGGGCGGCAAAGCGTTGCGCCAAGCGCGTGAGTTGCGGCTGCGTAATTCGATGCAGGGCCAGGCCTTGGGCGTCGGCCCACCAGACCACCGGCCCTGAGGGAAGCAGCGCCACGGCTAGCCAGACCTCGCCGGGCGGCGGCGAAAGCCGAATCGGCTGTCCCGGATTGGCCAGCGTGCGGAAGGTCTGCCACGTGCGCAGCGCCGCGGTGGGCCCTTCCGTATCGAGCTGTGCTTCGGTCAACAAACGCCAAGCTGGACCGATCTCTAGAGCGGTGGCGTGCCGTTGACGACGGCCGCGCAGCGCGTTCACGATCGCCACCGTCTCCTCCACCAACACGCGATAGTGACGCAACGCTTCCGGGCGATTGCCTTGCTGCCAGAACGCCCGGCCCATCATGGGCAGCAACATAATGCGGCTGTCGTGATCCAACTTTCGATAAGGGAACTCCGCGCCGTTGGTCACCCGCCGTAAACGAACCAAGGCCTGGTCGGCGTGCCCGGCGACAATATCCGTCGAGGCTGATTCAATCTCGTTGGTAGTTTCGCCGGGCAGTTTGGCGCTGGGATCGAGCCGGAAAAAGTCGGAGCGGATGGCGGCTCGAAGCCACTGATTTGGATGGCCCTCCATGACGGCCATCGACTCACGGAAGAGCAGCGCCGCCAGACGGGAATAGCCGAACGACTCGGCCATCATGCCCAACGGACTATAGAAATTAGTGGCGAAAGGCGCCGGCAGCACGCTGCGCCAATAGGCGGCCAACCCGCGATGCGCCAGCTCCCAGGACTCCACCGGCGCCGTGAAGGCGTGGAAAGGCTCCACCAAAGCGCTGGTGGCGCGCAGTTCGAGATCTAAGAAGCCGCTGCCCTCGATGCGGGCCAGCAGATTTTCACTCTCCGTCAACATGTCGATCACCCGCTGGCGCGACTTGCAGGCGGCCGATTCCTGCTGAGCCCGGAGGTCCACCCAGCGATAACCGCCGGCCAAGCCGATCTGACGAGACCTTTCGGCGAGCGGCCGGCATTCCGCACTGCGACCGCTGCGGCGAAGGGCGTAACTGGCTTGCACGCCTGAGACCGCTTGTCCGGCGGCATTCCCAGCGCGAGCGTAAAGTAGGCCCGCCTGAATGCCCGCTTCGGCGGCGGTGGAGTAATCTCCGGCAGCATTCGACAGCGAAGCACGGCCCAGGGCTTGGTCGGCCACGATGTTGGTTGGTGCCGTCAACAGATCCTGCAGCACCGGGTCAGCTAACTCAGTACGAAAGTACAAAGCCAGCCGGCTCAGGTCGGCGCTGAATTCTGTCCGCCGGGGCAGCCATTCGGAGAGCGCGAGTTGCAGGAGCAGTTCGGCGGAGCCTGGGATGTCCCGGGCTGGCTCTCGCCGTGCCGCCACCCGCGCCACGCGGTCCCGGCGGCGGCGAGCCTCGCTTTCGGCAGCTTGGAGACGCTGGATGAAGGTGGCTTTCCGCGAATCATTTACGCTGGCCGCTGCCTTCTTCCAGTAGTCGATCGCGACCTGGGGAGCCGGTAACTGAGCGCTCACCTCCGCCAGATTCGCGAAACCCAGGGCGGGGAATCCGGGCAGCTCCGAAGCTTCAATCAGCGCGTTGGCCGCTGTCGCCCAATCAATCGCCCGATTCTCCGCAGCGGCGCGAAGGCCCAGACTGACGCCATAAGCCATTTGAAGGTGGGCATCGTCAGAGTCCAGCAAAGTCGCCAAACGCATCAGCCGAACCGCTTCGGCATGGGCACCTCGAAGGGACGCGAGCCTGCCCCGCAGGTAGAATGAACGCGGCGTCGGCCCGAGGCGCGCGTCCGTCGATTCAAGGGCTCGGGCGACTTGCGCAAGTGCCGTAGCTTTGGCCGTATCGCTCAGCACGGGTGGGTCGGCGGATTGACCGGGCCAGTAGAGCGAGTTCGGCGCCGGGAAATTGTTTAAGGCACCTTCGGCGCGCGACAGCTGAAAGTGGGGCCAGCGCCACCAGCTGATCGCCGCGATCAGGGTGAGAGCCGGTGCGAGCCACCATCGTTTGCGCATCGGGTCTTCAATGAATCGCTTTGATCCGGTCGCGAACTTCGCTAGACCAGAGCCGGTCGCCTTCCGATCCTTGGCGAACCCTCAGCAGAGTACGCCAATCCCGACCGGCTTCTTGACCTTGTCCGAGCCGCGCGTAGGTCAGGCCGCGATTGTATAAGGCCGCCGGGTCGACCGGGCGTTGGGCCAACACTCGGGAAAACTGTGCGAGGGCCCGAGCATAGTCATCGGCGGCACCGCCTTCGGCCCTGGCGGCGTAGGCTACGCCTAACAGGCCGGCCACGTCGAGGTCGTTGGGTGCCGACCGGCGCGCCGCTTCCAGGGTCTGTACTGCGGCATCTACCTTGTGTTCGAGCAATTCGCTCCAAGCCCGCAGACGCATCAATTCAACGCCACTCTCGCCCGCAGCCGACCGTTTCGCGAGTTCCGCTTGTGCCTCCAAAAGTGCGGCCGGTACAGGCTGATCGGAGCCTCTCTGGGCTTGGGTACGCCCATAGTCGGCGTGAGGCAATCGCCAATCGAAGGGGCGGGCAGTGGCGGAAGCCTGCGCGAGCAAGCCCGGCACGGGGTCACGCCGGCTAGCCAGGTACCAGGATCCGGCAGCGATGATCACGAGGGCGGCGGCGGCGATACTCCACAGGTGCGGCCACTTAGGACGGGTTCGGCTATTCCGGCGAACGGGCCGGGACGGCGGCTGCCGAAGAACCTGCCCGATTAACTCCCGTTCGGTAGGCGACAGTTCATGTTCCAGGTCGCGAATGGTTTGGCGTAAAGCCTGGCCGCACACGTCGCACGCAGAGACATGCGCCAAACGAACCTGTGTCTCATCGGCCGGTAACAGGTCCTCGGCGATTTCAGTAAGCTCCCAAGAAGAGAGGCAGCCAGGTTTCGAAGTGCTCGACGTATTCATTCCTCTCCCTTAGTAGGACGTGGCGACTCGCCAAAACCCTTTTGCTCCGCGGGAGCCAACTCAGCCCGCAAAGTTGCGGTTAGGCGGTAAAGCAGGCTTTCCACCCCCTTCACGGTGAGCCCAACAGCGGGCAAAGCCGCGATCTCTTTGGCCGTAAAGCCTTGGCGATAATAGAGCCAGAAGACGTTGCGATCCCGCATATGTGATTCTGGCCCGCAGGCCGCCGCCAATAACCCATCGATCCGCTCAAAGAGCATTTTCCGGTGAAGTTCCGATTCGGCCGGTTCCGCGAGGGCCAGATCATGCTGGAGCACGTCGAGCGAAACCGCCTTGCGCGCATCTTTTATCGGATTCCGGAGCGTGCGCAAGTGATCGACGGTGGTGGAATAGGCCACCGCCCGCACCAACGCGTACACGCCGTTGGGATGGTCGGAACGCAGGTGGCGCAGGATTTTGCCGTTGTTCGCGCAGAGCTTGAGGTAGACATCCTGCACCAGGTCCTCCACCATGGCGCGGCTGGGTCCACTGGAGGTGGATAGGGTGCGAACGACGGTGCTCACAATAAGCTCGTGAAAACGCGCGAGAAAACCATCCCAAGCTTCGATTTTTCCAGCTTGCGAGGAAGCCAACAAAGTTTTGAATTCATCCGGCGGCAGAACATAAATATAGCACCGGCGACGAGCCAAGGCGGTGGACGTGGGGTCACATTTCTTGGGATTGCTAGCGAGCGCGAGGTGATGGTCCACACGGGCATGGTCTGGAGAAAACGGATCATTCACGGGCTGCCGCCGGGTGGTAGGGCAAAATTATGGCGTCGATTCGAGCGGCAATGCTTCTCGCTGGGATCGTGCTCGCGAAGCGCAATCAATGTTGATTTCCGTGTCACTTTCCCTGAGCGATCTGCGCTATCTCTGTCAGTGACCCCCACCCAGACCCTGCATTATCCTGTGCTGGCCGCCCGTTTGTTGGAGTTTGGTTCATGGGTGATATGCTTTACACCACGCGAAATTGAACGTTTGTTTAACGAACACTAGGAGAGATTTGGATGCCTACCAGAACAAAGACTCCGATTACTGCGGACGCAGAGATCAAACTTACCATCAAAAAATTCGGCCCTTCCAGCGAAGAGCTCGTTGCCATTGGCGAGCGAGTCTTCCGGCTCGCGCCGGTGCGAAAATTTTCCGGCGATAGCGCAAGGCTTTTGTATACCGAGCTAGTCGACGATGACGGAGACCAGAAACAGGGTAAGCCGACGCCGCCCAACCGTTTCCGCGTGACGATCCGCGACGATGCAGGCCACCGCACCATATACGCGGACGGCCCAGTGAACGATCCGACAGCCGTGGAGCTAACTGCGTCCGCAATTTCTCCGCATCCATCCACGGCCGAGTTTGCCGCCGCTTTGGCGATCCTGCGGCGAGACTCGTTTTTCGCAGAGAACCTCGCCGAGAATCGACATCAGCCGTATCAGCCGATTCCCGCGGTCACGCTGACCGAGCTCCCCGATGGAAGGGTGAAGCGCAGTATCGCGGTGGGGTTGCTGCCGCGCGAAGCCCAGGCACTCCACGAAATCGTCGCTGTGGATCTAGCAAACGGGATGGTGGAGCGATTCGAAGGCCGTACCCCTCCCAATGCACGGCCGTCCAACTCCAGTACCTGCGGCGCTCCGGCAGGCGCCAATCAATCGACCGCCGGCAAGGGAACGGCTGGACAAGTATCGGTGAAGGTCACTCAGGGCTCGCAGACTCTCTGGACGTTCATAGCCGTGCGGCCGGCCGCATCGAGTGGCACGAATGGCTCCGGCATCGAGCTGCGCTACCTAGATTTCAAAGGGAAACGAGTGCTGTATCGGGGCCACGTGCCGATCCTCAACGTGAAATACAATGGCGACGCCTGTGGACCCTATCGTGACTGGCAATATCAGGAAGGCATGATCCAAGCCAGTGGCGTCGATGTGGGGCCAGGCTTCCGGCTTTGCAATTCACCCGCCAAAACGATCACGCAAACCGGCTCGGACACGGGCAATTTCCTGGGCACGGCGATCTACGTGGACGGCAGTGAGGTGGTGTTGGTGAGCGAGATGGAGGCGGGCTGGTACCGCTACGTTAGCGAGTGGCGTCTCGATGTTAACGGCACCGTCCGCCCGCGATTCAGTTTTGCGGCGGTGGAGAGCCCTTGCGTTTGCAACGTGCACCACCATCACGTCTATTGGAGGCTTGACTTCGACATCCGTTCGGCGGGCAACAATCGCGTTCGTGAGTTCAACGATCCGCCCTTGGTGGGCAACTCTAAGTGGCATAACAAGAGCTTCGAAATCCGGCGCCCGCGGGACTATGGTCGAAAACGGAAATGGCTGGTGGAAAACACGCGCACAGGCGAAGGCTACGAGATCGTGCCGGGCGCGGCGGACGGCGTGGCTACGCTGATGCCTGACTGGCCATTCGGTCGGGGAGATGTGTGGGTTCTGCGGTACCGCGGAAGCGAGATTGACGACGGCGTGGTGGCCACGGGTCCCCCCTACGAGGCGCAACTCGACAACTGGGTAAACGGCGAGGCGGTGTCCGATCACGACGTGGTGATTTGGTATGCCGGACACTTTACTCATGATCTGAGTCATGAGGATCCGGCGCAACACGGACACATTGTAGGCCCCGAGTTGCGGCCGGTGAAGTGGGGCTAACTTAGGTCGCAACCACCGACGGGCGTGAGATTCAATTCCTGGGGCTTGGCCACACCCACTTCTTCCGGGCCAGAGAAGCTTTGCGGGCGAATTGGCTTTGCTGCGTCAAGCCGTTCTACACTGGAATCTCAATGCGAAAACCAATCATGGCCGGCAACTGGAAGATGTTCAAAACGCCCGCCGAAACTACCGCGTTCTTTGAAAAGTTCTTACCCATGGTCGCCGCGGCGGCACACGCCGAAGTGGCCATCTGCGCTCCTTTTATTGACCTTCCGGCCGCCATCGCCGCTACCCAAGGCTCCGCAGTCGGCATCGGAGGACAGAACCTCCATTGGGCGAAGGACGGGGCCTTCACGGGCGAAATCTCGGGGCCGATGCTGAAAGCTATCGGCTGCCGCTACGTCATTGTGGGCCACAGCGAACGGCGTCAGTTCTTCGGCGAAACCGATGAGACCGTCTTGAAACGGACCCTCGCCGCCTTGGACGCCGGCTTGACCCCCATCGTCTGCGTCGGCGAATTGCTGGCGGAACGCGAATCCGGCCGCACCAATCAGGTCTTGAAGACCCAGTTTGACGGTGGCATCGGTCCGCTGCCGCCTGACCAATTCGCGCAAATCGTCATTGCCTATGAGCCGGTGTGGGCCATCGGCACGGGCAAGGTGGCCACGCCCGAGATCGCCGCCGATGCCCACCGGGCCCTGCGCGGCTTTGTGGAGGCGCGTTTCGGCCGTGAGGCGGCCCAGGCCGTCCGCATCCTGTATGGCGGCAGCGTGAAGCCCGACAACATCAAAGGCTTGATGGCCCAGCCCGAAATCGATGGCGGCTTAGTCGGCGGCGCGAGCCTCGAACCCAACTCGTTCGCCGGCGTCGTCAACTTCTAGCGCCATGCCCTCGCCCAGCAGTGCGTTGACGCTCTTCTTCGTGGCGCAAGTGCTGTTGCTGGCGGCATTCTGGATTTGGCTCACCGGTCGGCGTGCCACCGTTGCGCTGGCACTCTGGCTGGGAGCCACGGGCTTCGCGGCATACGCCGGGTGGCTACGCTTTGGTCCATCGCCGCCGCCCATCGGCTTCGTCATCATCCCGGGGTTGTTGATTACGGTGGCGCTCGGGTTCTCCCGCTGGGGCAGTGCGATCATCAGCCGCGCGGGAATCGCGGTTTTGATTGGCTATCAGAGCTTTCGCATCCTGGTGGAGTGCTTCCTGTGGTGGGGATCTCGCGAAGGCCTCGTGCCCGCGCAGATGACTTGGGAGGGGCGCAATTACGACGTCCTGACCGGGTTAGCCGCCTTGCCGCTGGCGTGGTGGGCTTTCGCGGGAAAGCCTTCCCGGATGCTGATCTGGCTTTGGAACCTGGCCGGTCTGGGCTTGCTGGTCAACATCGTCACGGTCGCCGTGCTTTCGATGCCGAGCCCGTTCCGCTACTTTTCGCCGCCGAATCTGTTTGTGGCGCAGGCACCATTTATTTGGCTGCCGACGTTTCTGGTGACTTCGGCGCTGCTCGGCCATTTGCTGGTTTTTCGCTGGCTGCGGAAGACGGAGTAGCTATTTGCTTTAACCGCTTGATTAGTAACTTCATTGACACTGGCGATCTACCCACGGCTAGCCCCCGGCGTCAGCCGGGGGAGTGTTTTTCCGGGGTTACCGTGTCCGTTTGATGTTTGAGTAAAGTCATTTTTAGTTAAGTGTGCCGGGCTTTTAAAACTTGTTTGAGACGTGGAGACTCCCCCGGCTGAGGCCAGGGCTGGTCGGCACGCGCGTCATTGAAGTTACATGCGGTCAGCGTACTATTACGCTGACCGGGTGAAAGATAGTGTTTGTGCACTGCCGCAGGATCCCCTCCCTTTTACGGTCGGGGTTCTGTTACTGGTCGCCAATCAATATGGCCATTCTGACGAACCCCGACCGTGAGGAAGGGGATGCGAGCGACGACACAAAGAAGATACTAATCATGCGGTCGTTGCACGAGCCCCTTGCCGGGGACCAAAGGGGCCGCCTGGGCTAGTAACTCCGTAAGTGCTGGAGTAACTCGCTCTCGTGCGCAGTGACTGGAGCCGCCTTAAACGCGGGGCTGGGTAGAGTGGCCTCCCAGCGGACGCCCGGCAAGAAGACGGCGACAAAGTCCCATAGGATGCGGCCTTGCACCAAGCTCGCTTTCCCCCGTACGGGCGTTGTTTCGGCTCGGAGGAGTGGCTGCCAGAAGCTGGCGAGCAAAAGCTGGGGGTCCCAGAAATGGCGCACGCGCGGGTCGGCGGCGCGGGCCATGGTTTCTAGCGACGGCGCTTCGGTGTCGCTATCCAGCACTGGTTCCCAAACGAGAAACGCCTTCACGTCCCGCTGCGGCAACTGGTGCAGCACAGATTCGATTGCAGAGGCCCCCTGCAAACAAGTGCTTCAAGTGGGGGAGAGCAGCGCTATTACACGCGTCTCGTTTATCGAAGCGTTGAAGCTGGTGCGGAGTTGATTGAGGTCAATGAGCGTGCGGAGCGGCAACGCTGATACCCCGCCCTTTACCGCGGATGGCGAGGCTGAGCCCGCCAAACGATTGGCTGACCATTGCGGAAACGCCCCCAGCGCCACCACGGCGCCCAGCGACAGCCATACCAGGGCCTGAGCCCATAGCGGCCGGGCCATCGCGCAACTGCGCTTCCGGTACAAAGAATACAACGCATAGCCCACCAGGGCCAGGGACAAGGCCAGCAGATAGGGGCGCGCTTCCGTAAGCCAAACGCCACCAATTGAGAGACCGCCCGCTAACAGAATCGCGGGCAGCGGCAAGCAACAACTCACCATCGCCACCACACTCGCCAGTGCGGCCAACGCGGATACCGAGGCTCGTTTGGGCTCATTCATGTCAGTACTCAGCGTCTCATAACGCCGCGAATCAGGCAAACTAGAGAGAGGAGATCGCATCAATGGAAGCCGGTAAGAAATTTCTTGAAGAGAACGCCAAAAAGGAAGGTATCCAGACGACGGCGTCTGGCTTGCAGTACGAAGTGCTGCGCGCCGGTGACGGCCCTAAACCCGGTGCCGCGAACACGGTGGAAGTACACTACGAAGGGCGTCTCATCGACGGCAAAGTCTTCGACTCGAGCTATCAGCGCAAGCAGACCATTTCCTTCCCCCTCAACCGCGTCATTCCGGGCTGGACCGAAGGCCTGCAGTTGATGCCCACCGGCTCCAAGTACCGCCTCTACATTCCGTCGGAGCTCGGCTACGGCGCGCGCGGTGCCGGCGGCGACATTCCGCCCCATGCCGCGCTGATCTTCGATGTTGAGCTGATCTCGATCCGATAGCTGTCACACTAGAGAGATGAACGCAGCAAATCGGTCAGTAATTGGCATGGACTTGGCCGAACTTGAGCAAGCGCTCAAGCCCGAACCCGCCTACCGGGCCAAGCAAATCTTCGAGTATGTCTATGCCAAGCGCATCTTGGATTATGAGCAGATGACCTCCTTACCCGCCGCCCTGCGCAAGCGCCTGGCGGTGGATCTGCCCATTGGTCTGCCCCACGTCAATCAGCGCTTCGACTCCACCGATGGCACCCGGCGTTACTTGCTCGACATGGCCGACGGCCGCACCATCGAGACCGTCCTGATGCCGCAGGATAACCGCGACACCATCTGCATCTCCTCGCAAGTGGGCTGTCCGGTGGATTGTAAGTTCTGCCTCACCGCGCTGATGGGCCTCGAGCGCAATCTGACGGCGGGCGAGATTGTGGCCCAGGTGCTGCTGGTGATGCAGCACAACGAACTCTCCCCGACGGACCGGCGGCTGAACCTGGTGCTGATGGGCATGGGCGAGCCCTTGCTCAACCTACCCAATGTGTTGAAGGCCACGCAGTTGCTCACCGCCGAAATCGGCATTGCGCCGAAGCGCATTGTGCTCTCCACGTCGGGCATCATTCCGAAGATGGAAGAGTTGGCCAAAGCCGAAGTGCGGCCGCGGCTGGCGATCTCCCTCAATGCCAGCTACGAAGCCCAACGGCGTGAGATCATGCCGATCACCAAGAAGTATCATCTGGCCGACTTGATGGAGGCCTGCCGCCGCTATCCGTTGCGCAGCGACGAGCGGCTCACCTTTGAGTACGTGCTGCTCAAAGACGTCAACGACACCGACGAAGACGCGCGCCGCGTGGTGCAGTTGATCGGCAAGTTGGAGTGCAAAGTGAACCTGATCGCGCTCAACCCCGGCCCCGGCATTCCTTACGGGACGCCTACCGAGGAGCGCGTCGCGTCGTTCCAGCGGATCATCCGCGATGCGGTTCCCTGCTACTTACGCAAGCCGCGGGGGCGCGACATCTATGCCGCGTGCGGCCAGTTGAAGCGCATGACGAGCGAAGAATTGGTCACGGTTAGTGCCAGTTAGCCAATAGAAAAAGGCCGCCCCGAGGGACGGCCTTTGCAAACTTAACTAACGGCCCCGCGGTGCGCCGCGACCGCCACCCGATCCACCGGGACGGCCACCGCCGCCGCTCGATCCACCAGGGCGACCGCCCCCGCGGAATCCACCACCACCACCACGTCCACCGTCACGACCGCCATCGCGCCCGCCGCGGAAGCCACTGCGGCCACGGTCGTCACGAGCCTCCGCCGGCGGTTCCGGCTTCCAGCCAGGCGTCGCCGTCGCGGCAAAGCCACGAATGGGCGGCGGACGGAACGCCGGAGCAGGCGGTGCCGCCGGAAGCGGTGCTTCCTTAGGCAATACCACAACCTGCCGTTGCGCTCCCATGCCGATACTCTCGCTGCGCAGTTCGGTCTCCTCACGAAGCGCCAAATGCAGAATGCGGCGTTCGCGGCTGTTCATCGAAGAGAACAGGAAGGGCTGGCCACTCTTCTTCACCCGCTCCGCGGCGGAGGCCGCGCTCATGCGCAACTCCTCAATCCGCAGACGGCGATAGTCGTTGGTGTCGAAGCAGATCAGCGAGTGATCCTCGGGCGGCACGCGCAGCATCTCCATGGTGAGATGCTCCAGAGCCAGCAGCAACTCGGCCTTGTTCTCCAGCAGCATTTCGGCGTCATCACCGATGAAGTCGACCACCAGTTCCGGATTCTCGAAGTACTGGATGCTCTGATCAGGATCCGCAAAGTCGGCGTCGAGGTCGAGGCCCATATTGTCGACTGTCTGGTCTAGAAACGCGAGGATCTGCTCGCGCGCTGTGTCGTTTGCGTATTTTTTCTCGGACATTGGACCTCGGAACTTTAAGAGTTGAGCGCTTTAGAGAAAGCGGTTAAAAACCCATTGCTGGGCGATCGCCATTATATTGCCAACAAGCCAATATAGTACCAAGCCGCTTGAGGCGCTGTAGAAGAAGAACAGAAACATCAACGGCATAAACATCATCATCTTGGCCTGCGCCGGGTCCATACCCGGGCTGGCCGGCGTCATTTTTTGCAGCAGAAACTGCGTCCCCACCATCATCAGGGGCAGCAGACGAACCGGAATCGTCTCGGGCCGCGATAAGTCGGTGACCCACAAAAATTGCGCGCCGCGCATCTGAATTGCCACGTTCAAGACCGTGAGAAACGCGAACAGAAACGGCATTTGAATCACCAGCGGAATGCACCCGCCGGCCGGGTTGACGCCATGTTTTTTGTACAGCGCCATCACCTCTTCGTTCTTCTGGGTCATGCGGGGATCTTTCATCCCGAGCCCTTCGTACTTCTTTTCGATCTTCTTCATCTCCGGCTGAAGGGTCTGCATCTTCTTAGCCGATTTCAAGCTAGTAATCTTCAACGGCAGCATGGCCATGTTGATGATCACGGTGACGATCACAATCGCAAAGCCATAAGAGTAGTTAGGCGTAAAGCCCTTCACCCAGTTGTGAACCATCACCAAGCCAGAGAACAGCGGCTTGGCCAGCCAGCCGAGCCAGGAACCCCAATCGATGATACGTTCCAGCTTAGGGTCGGTGGCGCGCAGAATGTCCACGTCCTTGGGCCCGACGAAAAGCGTGTAGTCGTTCTGCGCATTGCCGCCGACGGATACGCCCGCATGGGGCTCCTCGGCATTGTCGAGTTGCTTGACCATGTCGGAGTAGGTGCGCAACTCCATCACTTGGCCGGATTGCTTGGGGAAGAAGACCGCCGCGAAGTAAGAGTCCTCCACGCCGGCAAACACAAACTGGCCGCGCTCCACCACTTTGCCTTTGGCCCCCGCCTTGCCGTCGCGCACCAGAATCCGCCCACGCGGATCTTGCACGCTCCCCAGCATTCCCTCGCCCGTGGTCGCATCGGGGCCCGTCATGTGGAGGGAATGAAGATAGCCGGTGGGCGCATTGACGGTGGCATCGCCAAAACCGCCGCGCCAAGTGAGGTTATGCGGCACGGGTTGCCCGGAAACGTAGGCTTCGGTGGAAACCTGAACGCGATAATCGCTCTTCTCGAAAACGAATCGCTTCTTCGCCCGCAAGTTGGCGTCGGCGTATTCAAACTCGATCGTTTGAAAGCCCTCGCTCGGAAAGCGATGAGCGTAGATGACGGCGTTGGGGTCGCTGCCCGGAAACTTGTCGGTGAAAGCCAGCCCCATCGGGTAACCATGGGCGGCCGCTCCATTGGGCTGCACCAGTTCCAGCGGCTTGCCGTTGGTGTCCTTATACTTCTTCAATTGCCAGGACACCACCACGCCACCTTTGGTGGAAAAGCGCACCTTGTGCACGTCGGTGTCAATTTCCAGAATCTCTTCTTTCGTGCCAGTGACGGTATTGAGGGGCTTGGCTGCGGCGACGGTCGGCCCGGTTCCGGTCTTCGTTCCAGCCTTGGTACCGGCGGGAACTGCGGTGGATGGCGTAGGCAGCGTCACTTGAGGTTGCGACATCTCCTTCTTGGCCACCTTCGGAGGAGTGGCCGTAGGAAACAGCGACGACGAGAAATAAAGGATTCCGCCCGCGATCACGAAAAACAGGAGCAGATTGCGCTCCATCGAAAATTCTTGCTTATTGTCGGCCATGCAACTCAGTTCTTTGAATCTCAGATTGAGGGGGGACCGGATCGATGCCGCCCGGATGCCACGGATGGCACTTCAGTAGGCGCCGGATACCGTAATAGATGCCCCGCCCTGCTCCGTGGGTTCCGATTGCGTCGTGCATGTAACAGGAGCAGGTGGGATAAAATCGGCAAGCCGAGGGTAACAGGGGGGAAATCAAGAGTTTGTAGCCTCGTAGGAGGACAAGGAGTGCCGCGCTAACCGGGCGAAAAGCCGTCCGATCTCTTGCTGCAACTGCAGGGTACTGGCTTGGTCGGCGGCTCGGCGCGGGTTCACCACGACGCTCCACTGGGCCCCCAGCGATGGCCATTGCAGACGGATCTGTTCCCGGATTCTGCGGCGCAGTCGATTGCGAAAAACGGCTTTGCCGAGTCCGCGCGGAGTAGTGAAACCCACTTGCGGGCCGTCGCTGCCACCGGGAACCGTCTCCCCAGCCAAGCAAAACGCGGCGAAGTAAGACGACTGATGACGGAAACCCTTTTCGTAGACTTGTTTGAATTGAGCCGACCGCAAAATGCGGCATGATTTTGGGAAGCCCCATGAGTCTGGGACCACAATCGGGTCCTAGCGGACTTGGCCAGCCCACCGTACATTGCGTTCGTCGCTGACGGTTAGCTTCCAACGGCCGCGTGCCCGGCGGCGGGCAATCACGTTGCGGCCATCCTTAGTTTCCATACGCTTACGAAATCCGTGGACCTTGGCCCGGCGGCGATTATTGGGCTGAAACGTTCTTTTCGGCATTCTATTATTTCCTTCGCGCCGGCTTGAGTTGCCTTTTCGGGGATCCGGACGCCATACAGGCCGCACAAGGCCAAGAGGACAAAATTGTCCCCAAAACTCAAGTATAGGGGCCGGTGAGGGTGCTGTCAAATCACCCTGGTCGCTGTCCGTCACTGTCCGTCACTGTCGCCCCAGGTTTGAACCATTCCGGCATCTCCTCCGCCAAGCCACTCCTCCGCCAGGCCCGCGGGCGGCGGTCGTCGCGCAATCCATCATTCACCCCGCAGGATATTCGGCGGACCCTCGTGGAAATGACGCGCGATTCGGCGACGAATCTTCCTCTTCCCGATCCTCCAAACCGAACGCTTGCGCGCTGCGGCCGGGGCTCTTTTCTTCCCTTCCGCATGCCGGTTTATCCCAGATGGCGGCCATCGCGACATTTGCAGTGGTAAATGAAGCCCGGTAAGGAGATACTAAGTGCTTTCGATGGACCCAATTTACGAAATAATCGAGCTGCAGCAGAAGCTGGCGCGGGTGCAGAGCCTTTTGGAAGCGTCGCGGCGCGTGCATTCGACGATCCGGCTGGATGACGTGCTCGCCGGGGTGCTGGAGATTGCGGCCAAGGAACTCGAAGCCGACGGGGCGTTCATTGTGTCGACCGGGCAGCAGTTCGAGGCGCGTACCGGCGTTTATGGTCAAGTGCCCGACGACTGGAGCCGCTGGACGGAGCGCCTCGAGATGCCGGGCTATGCGAGTGCGCCGATGCCGAATGAGCGCGGCGAAGCGATGGCTCATTTGGTGGTGTACCGGCCGGAAGCCTTGTCGATGGAAGAAGCCGACTTTCTCGAAGGGTTGGCGCTGCAGTCAGCTTTGGCGGTGGGCAACGCGCAGCACCACGAGCGGACCATCGAATGGGAACGCGTGCAGATGGACCTGGACGCCGCGCGCACCATCCAGCGCAGCCTTCTGCCCCAAGAGGTGCCGGCGATTGCGGGCTATACGCTCAACTACCGGTCGACGACTTGTTACGAGGTGGGCGGCGACTACGTCGACGTGGTGCCCTTGGCCGATGGGCGCCTCATGATGGTGTTGGCCGACGTGGCGGGCAAGGGGCTGGCGTCGGCCATGATTTCGATGACGTTCCGGTCGAGCTTTCGGGCCATGGCGGGCGCGGGGTTGCCGTTGCACGAGATGGCGGCCCGGATGAATACGCTGCATTGGCAGGAAGGCCTGGAGGCGCGGCGGCGTTATGTGACGGCCATTCTGCTGTGTTTCGATCCGGCGTCACATACCATCGAAGCCGTTAACGCAGGCCACAACCCGGCGTTTCTCGCCGTCGGCCAACAAAGGCTGCAGATTGGGGCCAGCGGACCGCCCTTAGGCATGTTGCCGGGCCGCACTTACGAAACCGAGCACTTTGTGTTCAAGGAAGGAAACCAGATGTTGCTTTACACGGATGGCTTAACCGAGGTGTTTCGCGGCGAGGAGGAGTTTGGCGAGGAACGGTTGATGGGTTTGTTGAACGACCAACCTGATGACTTTCTGGACCATGTGTGGACGACCCTCAAGCGCTTTACCGGCCATGCCCGCCAAACCGACGATATGACCGCACTGTACCTGCGCCGCGCGGGGGGAGATAACCATGGTGAGTGAACCAATCGTGACGGAGTTGAGGCTGCCTTCGCGGCTGGGCTTCGAGAAAGTGGCCATGGGGACGGCAGCCAGCGTCGCCCAGATGATGGGCTTTTCGGCGGATCGCGTCGAGGACCTCAAAACCGCCGTGGCCGAGGCTTGTATCAACGCGATTGAGCACGGAAACAAACTCAATGACCGTTTGGTAGTGGTCGTTACGCTATCGATGGATGTGGAGAGCCTGGAAGTGAAGATCGCCGACCATGGAACGGGCGTGCAGCAGGAGTTGCACGTGCCGGACATGGACCGCAAGATGTTAGGCGAAGAAGATCCGCGCGGGATGGGAATGTTTCTCATTCAAGCGCTGGTGGATGAAGTGGAATATGTCAGCGCGATGACCGGCAGCTACGCGCGGCTGGTGATTCATTTGAATAGGAGTCAGGACAAATAATGGTAACGCCAACGAAAACGAAGGTCGAACAGAATAGCGGCTTGGCCGTGCTGCGGTTTGAGGGGGACATTACCAGCACTTCCGAGGAAGCCGTGCTGGGTGAGTATAAAAGCTTGGCCACCGGGACAACGAAGGTCCTGCTGGACTTCACCAAGGTGGGCTACTTGAATTCGAGCGGCATCGCGCTAGTAATTCAACTGATGATGGCGGCGAGCAAAATACCGCAGAAAGTCGTTTGTTTTGGATTGTCGGCACACTTTGTAAAGGTGTTCACGATGCTGGGCTTGGCCAAGTACACGACGCTGCATCCGGACGAGGCGGCGGCGCGGGCGGCGGTGGCTTAAGCGGTCGATCGACAACGGCCAGGGGCATTCGCGCAAACCATCCCCTCCCTGACGGTCGGGGTTCGTATGGCAGAACACGAACCCCGACCGTGAGGGACTGTGAAAAAATCACCTGAGGCTAAAAGTGGGCCAAATTGGGGGATACAAAACCATTCCCACAACCGCACCAGGGGCTTACAGAGCCTCCTAC
>JAYVRS010000329.1:0-2113 GCA_043776185.1 Bryobacteraceae bacterium
GAGCCGGGCTTGCCGTTGATCAATTGGCCGAGCCAGGAATCCGGCATGGCCGAGCGAGACGTCACAAAAATGAAGGCGCCAATCAGCGCGACGGCGAAAAGGGCAATTCTCGATTTCATCTCTTTAATTGTGCGCAAACTTGGGCCGTCTGTTCAAGTGTCTCCCGCGGGGTACCGGAAGTATCGATGACGTAGTGCGCGTACTTTCGCTTTTCGCTCTCCGGCATTTGCCGGGCTAAGCGCTCGCGGACCTGGGCTTCGGTGAGTTGGTCGCGCTCCATGGCGCGGGCGATTTGCAATTCCGGCCGGCAGACGGTGAGGATCATCCGGTCGTAGCGGCGATAGCTGCCGGTCTCAATCATGATGGCGGCTTCGACGATAGCGATGGCGTTGGGGGGCAGTTGGGCGAACCAGGCCTCCTGGCGGGCGAAGACGGCGGGATGGACCAGGGCGTTCAGCTGGGCGAGCTTTTCGGGATGAGCGAAGACGATTTCGCCCAGGCGTTTGCGGGCGATGGTGCCGTCGGGGTCGACGATGCCGGGGCCGAATTGGGCGATGACGGCGGCGTAGGCTTCGCCATCGGGGGCGAGCACGGCGTGGCCCACTTGGTCGGCTTGCAGGAGGTGACAGCCCAGGTCGACCAGGGCGCGGCCGACGAAGGACTTGCCGGTGGCGAAGCCGCCTGTGAGGCCGACGCGTAGCATTTACTGGCGGCGCTCGGAGAGGTAAATGGTGTTCATCATCAGCATGGCGATGGTGAGGGGCCCGACGCCGCCGGGGACGGGCGTGTAAGCTGAGCTGAGCTCGGATACGTCGAGCGGGTGGGCGTCGCCGACGACTAAGCTGCCGCGGGACTTCAGTTTCTCTACGGCCCTGTGATCTTGGCGAAAGATGGCGGCGGCTTGGGCGGGGTCAGTAATGCGGTTGATGCCGACGTCGATGACCACCGCACCGGGGGCGATGTGGTTTCTGGTGATGAACGCTGGTTTGCCGATGGCGGCGACGAGGATGTCGGCGCGGCGGCACTCCTGGGCGAGGTTCCTGGTGCGCGAATGGCAGATGGTGACGGTGGCGTTGGCCTGCAGCAGCATCAGAGCCATGGGCTTGCCCACAATCTCGCTGCGGCCCACCACGACGGCGCGCTTGCCCTCGAGAGGGATCTGATAGCGGCGAAGGATCTCCATGACGCCAGCGGGCGTGCAGGCGCGCGGCGCGGGACCGTTGGCGACCAGTTGACCCATGTTGAAGGGGTGGAAGCCGTCCGAGTCTTTGGCGGGGTCAATGGCTTGGAGCACGGCGCTGAAATCGATGTGCGCGGGCAAGGGCATTTGCACGAGGATGGCGTCAATGCTCTCTTGCTTATTTAACTGGTCGATCAAAGCCAGCAGTTCGGCGGTAGTGACGGTGATGGGCGGCGCATACTTTTCGCTATAGATGCCCAGGTCGTGGCAGGCTTTGATTTTGTTGCGGACGTAGAT
The DNA here is from genome assembly GCA_043776185.1 of Bryobacteraceae bacterium. Lineage (GTDB taxonomy): Bacteria > Acidobacteriota > Terriglobia > Bryobacterales > Bryobacteraceae > JALHNI01. The sequence continues at coordinate 1,478 of JAYVRS010000329.1, forward strand.
CTCGCTGGCCGCGTCTTCGCCGACGAGCACGACGGCCAAGCCCGGCGGCCGTTTGAGGGCGGCGACGCGAGGTTTGGCCTCCCGCAGGATTTCGTCACGAATCCGGATGCCGTCGAGGATCAAGGCCTTAACTGCGGGCCGCCGCTCTGGCCGTGACGCCGTCTTTGATGCGGAAGCGGTAAACCAGGGCACCCAGCGCGATGATGCCCAAGGCGGTGAGGGACATTCTGGGCTCTTGGGTGAGGCCGAAGTAAGTGATCCACAGGCCCACCACGATGTAGAAAACGGGGAACAACGGCCAGGCAAAGCTGACGACCGGAAGCTTCTGCCAATTGGGCTTTCCGCGGAAGTAGAACAACGAGGCCACCGTAATCACCGTGAAGATGTTGAGCGTGAAGCCAATGAAGAGCATCAGGGACGGTAACGGCGTCATGGTGACGAGCATGGCAAACAAGCACTGAACCAGAATGCCGTTGATCGGCGTGCGGGTGCGTTCGGAGAGTACGCCAGCGAAGCTGAAGAACGCGCGATTCTTGGCCATGGCGTAGTAGACGCGCGGGCCGATGGTGACCATGGCATTTACGGTCGAAAACAGAGCAATGGCCATGGCGGCGGCGAAGGTGCCGGCGATGCCGG
>JAYVRS010000330.1:0-6815 GCA_043776185.1 Bryobacteraceae bacterium
CGGGAGCCTTCACGGCCCCGTCAAAGCCCAATGCCGCCAAGTGTTGATCGATCTCGGCACGCTTCACTAGTAGGTCATTGATCGCCGCTTCTTTCATCACGTCGAGCGCCGCCTGCATGTCGGCGACCTCCTGGAAGAGGGACAGAGTGGTCTTCGATTCTGCTTTAGATGCCATGCACGACAGCTTATCAGATGAAGCGGTGAATCGTGGATCGTTGACTGAAGGGAAAGGTGTACCACCCCGGTGCAGCGCGTGAATGGTCCGGGTTCCCGGGGCCTTATCTCGGCGACGCGGCCCACCGGGCGGTGATTTTCGATTACACGAAATACTCGCGCCCGCGCGGGTCCGCAAGCATTTCTCGCGGGTTATCAGGGTTACTTACAGGCGGACGCCTATGGCGTTACGATGCATTCTATCAGGGCGCGGAACCCGCGATGACCGAGGTCGCTTGCTGGGCGCACGCGCGCCGTTACATTACGTTACGCCTTCCACGCCCGCGAAACCGATACGGCCCGCATGGGCTTACTGTTATTACTCATCTCGCGGCTCTATCGCCTCGAAAAAGAAGCCGCGCCGCTCTCCGCCGCGGACCGGCACCAGCTGCGCCAAACGCACGCGCGTCCGATTCTACAAAAGATCTACGATTACTTACAGTCGATTCGGACAGAAGTCTTGCCGAAGAGTCCGGCGGAGCGCGCCGTGCGCTACTTACTCAATCAATGGGAAGCGCTGAATCGTTACTGTGACGACGGCGATTTATCCATCGACAACAACGCCACCGAGCGCTCGCTCCGCGGCATTGCCATCGGACGCCACAACTGGACCTTCCTCGGCAGCGACTCCGGCGGCCACACGGCCGCCGTCCTGCGCAGTTTCACCGGCTCCTGCCAACTCATCGGCGTCGAGCCCTTCGCCTGGTTCCGCGACGTCCTGGCCCGCATCAACTCCCACCCCATCAACCGCCTCCACGAACTCCTCCCACACCACTGGGCCGCCACTCGCCCCTAAAACCTCGCCGCTCACACCTTGGCCATGCCCTGCGCCCCAGACCGGGTGTTTCTCAGCCGCTTACCCTACAGGAAGCATAACCTCGCGTGAGCGGTAGCGCCAGAGCCCGTAAACATTGAAGTTCAGCGCTTCGCAGTGCGGTTGTCCACAGACAGCTATTTCTTGCCTGCGGCCTTCGCCTTGTTGGACTTCTTCGGCAGAGACTTCTGGTAGGCCGTGGAGATCTCGGCGATTTTGACGTTCTTAAGCGCTTCGAGAATCTTGGCAACCGACTTCTGAGAGTAGAGCTTGTGGCGTGTCGCGCCGATTTTGAACTCTTTGTAGTAGGTGAGGTCTCCCTTCAGCTTGAGGTGCCAAATCATGGCACTGGTTTGGCTGGTGTTCAGGTTCACCTTCTCGGCAACCGCATCCCGCCCGAGGGTGTAGTACCCGAGTTCATCGACGCGCTTCACTCCGATGAGTGTTGCCCCTGCAACATCCTCGCCGACGAGGTAGACCGCCATGCCTTCATTCTTTGTTATACGGAGGTCGAAACTTGGGCCGTCGCCGGTGGAAGTGAGGTTGACCGTAGCGAGGCCGGGGAAGAGCTGGTTGGGCTTCTCACCGTCGAGGACCTTCTTGCTCAACTTCTGAAGCTCGCTGTTGGTTGGCAGGGTCGTCTTGCCTTCAATTGCAGCGTGCACCACGGCGATGCCACGAAGTCTGGCCATTGCCTCGACCTGCTGGCGGCGTCCTGGGCCGAGTAACTTCTTGACTTCTTCAATCTCAATGTCGAACATGGCTTCGAGGTCCACTGGTGGTGTCGTTGAGAGTGGCAGCACCCGTTCGGGGAGTTCGAGCGCAAGGTCTTGTTTCAGCACGTCGCGCATGATATTGCGGAACAGCGTGAGTGCGCTCTGGGCATGGATGTAGAGCTGCTGCTCCGACAGTGATACGAGGTAGTGCTGCGCGGCGTCACGCAGTAGGTTAAGGGAGCGGATGACCACGGCGTCCGCGTCGGTGAGGAAGCGCACTTTGCCGTCACTGATACACGTCTTCACGCATAGCTCGAAGCCGATGGTGTGGGGATCAGGGGGCGTGAAAATCCTCCCGCCGCGCTCGACAATGGAAGCCTTGAGCAGCATCTCGAACGAATGGTCGAGGAAGATTAGGACGGCTTCGGTGCGACCGATGTCCGATGGCCTGTTGAAAATCTCGATGCCGAGGATGAGCGAACCCACGGCCTTCTCTAACAGAATTCTGGCTTCGCGCTTCACCAGTAGATTCCTCCTCAGTGTGGAATTGGGACACTGCACTATACCGGAACCATCGACGGTAACTTTTATCAGCAACACACCTTGACGAGATTTCTAGGTGCCGCTATAGTTCCCTCAACGCGTTGCCGCGCGACCGAAGACCTGTTCGTACACGTGGCGGCAACCGCGGCCATCCGTGGCGGCAACCGCGGCCATCGGGGCCATCCACGGGGTGCCACGGGGTGGTACCTTTTTGCCAAGGAGTCGGGCCGCAAGCGACCGCAGCCCACGATCGAGGCGGCCCAATGGCGTCAGCGCGTACCACGCACCCTCTACTCGAAGTTAACCAAGCAGGCAGAAAACGAAGGTGTTAGCATCAATAGCCTGGTAACCGCGATCATCGCCGAAGCGATCGGAGCAAGGCACACCGCCGCTCAGAAGAGCCGCTGATCGTGCCTGCCACCCGCCGGGTGGAGGCGCGCTGCGCCACGCGACCGGCCGAAATGACAAGGGCGTGTTGGGGAAAAGTGGTGGCTCCCCACACTGGACGCAATTAGAACTCTTGCAGCATAAATCCCCGTCTGCTCGAACCAAGTGAAACGCTGCCACTCCTATAACATCGGAGTTGAAGCAGTGCGTCCGTCCAGGGTCGGCGCCCAGACTGGACCCATCTCGAACTGAGTCAGTAGGAGCCTCCTGCTCCCGCCCGCAACTTCCTGATGGCCGAACACTCGTCCACAGCGAACACGAGCATGCCATCTGGGTCACGGAGGGAGGCGGTTTGGAGTATAATTTGGTGGTTGGCGGGAAGATGAGAACAGGCCCTAGTTTAACTCATAGGATACCGAGGTCAAAATGAAATTCCGTGTTTCGAGCGCAATGATTCAGATTGTGGCTGGCATTCTCGCCGTCTTTCCTCTGTCCGCCGCCGATTCCTTTGTCGGCGTGTGGGTGATGAATGCGGGGAAATCCGCATTTCACGCCTCGCCAGTGAGGAGCTTCCGTGAAACGATCATCGAAGCCGATGGGGAGGTGCGAATCCGGCGTGAAATGATCAACGGAGCCGGGAAGACTATTGATCGCACCTATGTCTATGTCTTTGACGGTAAGAGTCACATAGCCGATTTCGAGGCTGACGCCAATCATACTCATCACACGATACGTTGCAAACGCAACGGGCCACGAGAAATAGAACGCGTGACGGACCATGATCGCGGCAAGGCAACCAGCACAAACCGGCACACCCTTTCGGCGGATTCAAAGACAATCACTTTGGTCCGATCCGGCAGTGATGATGGAACCGGGAAGCCTTATCGAGACACTCTGATTCTCGAGAAACAGTAACGCGCGCGCTTCCGAACTTCAAGTCGCGAGTTTTCGAATTGACCTCAACCCGGCGAAACCGGAGATAGCGACTCTTATCATGCCCGGACTTTGCCGCCGAACTCCTTATGACAGTGCGCCCGTGTCTGCAGTGGCGTGCCATGCTTCCAGGCTGCCTGGCCAATCCTTGCCCCTGAGCGGAGACGTCCTATTCAAGACATCACGTCAGTCTGTCATAATTTCCGCGGTGCGAGGCAGACCTGTTCGATTCGGCGGATTGGGTCTGTATTACGCGCTATCTGGAGGTTGGCCCGGCGGTTCGAATCCTCTCTGGGTGCCCAGTTGCGCTCAAGAGCGGAAATGTGTCGCCGACCAAGCAGGGTTGTAATAGTGGAATCAATCAGGTAGCACGTTTAAAGATTGGCTCCCCGAAATGGATTCGAACCACTGTTCACGGCGTCAAAGGCCGCTGTCCTACCGTTAGACGATCGGGGAGCACTAGGGGACCCTTTCAGTCTACCAAAGGTTATGCCAACGGTTATGACCGAATCTCTTCAACCGCCACCGGGTACTCCCAGTAATTCAGGTTCACGTCCGTCTGCTCCGCCGACTCCGCCGCTACCACTTCGAAGCGGAAGCGGCTCCGAGGATCGTAGGCGAGCAGGGTACGGCGGCCTTCGCCCTCCGATTCACCCTGAATCTTTAGATCCAACTGCATCGCGATTCGCCGGTAAAAGTCCACTACGGTTTTGATGGGGGCGGCGGTTTTCACACGCAGATCAACGAAGCGGGCTCGCGACATCGGCATCAGACCACGCACGACGCAGGCGCGTTGGCCCGGATAGGCCGGTAACCAGTCCGGCAGCAGAATGGACGTCGAAAGTTCTCCGCCGGGCAGGGCTTCGGTCTCGTTTTGAGCGCAGAGTTCCATGACGTAGCGCGAGAGCCCAAAGTATTGGCCATCGGCCATATTCTGCAAATACAAGATCGCGCATTCGTCGTCGTAGTGATCGATCTGGAGCGCCAGCAAGGCGGGCGGCTCATAGTCAAATTCGTCAGCCATTAGGCCCGGCATGAAGACGGTGTAGCGCGCGTGAATCAACGTGGTGGTTCCAAAGTTATTCACCATCACTTCGAACTGCGCTGCTCGGTCGGGCGTCAGCGCTACCAGCCGATGCCGCTCATTGGGATGGCGAAACCAGCCGTCCTCGGCCACCCGAAAACCCAGTTCCTGGATGCGCTGCCGGTAATGGGCAACTACGCGCGATAGCGTGTCGGGGGTGGTTCGGTCACGGTCCAGCCAAGCCGAGGCCTCCGAAGGAGCTCCGGTTTCGGATCGCGCGCTGGCTTCAAAGCCGCGCGAGCGAGTTTGGTATGGCCTCGATCCGGGGTAAGGACGCAAGCATTCCGGTTCGGGGGGCGGTGGTAAGATCCAGCTCTGTTGTAAGCGCTCAGCGTGCGGGTTGCGGCCATCGGGCAGCGGAATCGGGTCCAACAATTTCTGCAAAGCGGCGCTATGCAAATCTACCCAAAAGCCGCGCGGATGAACCTCGTCCCGAAGTTCAATCCACTTGGACTGCAGCGGCGACATGCGGACTAATGTCCTGCGCCACCGGGCTTGGTCTGGGAGTCGTACGCCAAACCGGTCTTACCGGAGGGCGGCGGTTCCAGCATCTTCTCCTTGCGGTAGATCAGCGTCGATGTGTCATAGCTGGCGTTTTCAAAGGCGTGGCCGTGGGTGATGGCGTCCGTCGGGCACGCCTCCACGCAATAGCCACAAAAGATACAGCGGTTGTAGTCGATGTTGTAGACCTTGGCATAACGCTCGCCGCCGGAGATCCGCAATTGGTCCGTGTTCTCGGCCGCCTCAATGTAGATGCAATCGGAAGGGCAGGCGGCGGCGCAAAGAAAGCACGCTACGCACTTCTCCATGCCGTTCTCATCGCGCTTCAGAATATGCGCGCCGCGATAACGCTCCTGCAACTGGGCCTCACCATCGGGGTAGGCTTCGGTCAACGCCGGCTGCAGCATCTCGCCGAAAGTAAAGGTCATCCCCTTGGTGATGGCTTTCGCCGCGCTCAAAATTTCCGTCAAGTTTGCCATCAGTCTCTATTATTCACCCTTTTGAACCCCACCCGGGGGCTAATTGTTGGAACTTCACCCAGGGCGCCAGGCGGGCACCGATTCGCCCTGATGAAAAATCTCCGCGCCCACTCGCTGGGCGATCACTTCCAAGTCCGCTTTCGCGAAGCCAGCCGAGGCCAGGGAAATGAGGCCATCCGGCTCCACCAGGAACAGGGACGGGACGTTGGTGATCTGGTATTGGTTCGAGACGGGATAGCCGCCGTCCTCATCGTCCAGCAGCGTGGGCAAGGTGACTCCGAAGCGGGCGCGAAATCTTTGGGTGACCGGGTGGTCATCCTGGGAGATCGCCACCACGCTGAGCTTGCCCAGCAAACGGTTCAACAACGGCAGCGTCATTTGGCACACCGGACAGCTAGCCTTGAAGAAGACGAGCAAGGTGGGCCGGTCCTGATGCAGGTCAGCCGACTGCACCGGCTTTCCGTCAAGATCGGGCAATGTGAATTCGGGAGCCTGGGCGCCTCTCAGAATCATCGGTTTGTTTTTAGTCAAAAGCTGGAGCCACTGGCGCAGCCGAGACACTTACGATTTCCTTCCGATCAGAATCAGGGAAAGTCCATTCCAGGGTAGCAGCGGATCCAGCATTCTCCACAGCCAGACGGTCTTGTCGAATAGCTTCAAAAATACCTTACTTAGTTTTTCTACTCGCAATAGGCGGCTCGACAACCACCAGAAAAATGCGCCCATCTTATTCAACTGCACAGTGCGCTCCACCACGAATCCGGCTTGCCGCACTTGGCGCTCAATCTCGCTGCGGGTGAAGCGCTGCCGATGGCCCAGCGTGCGGTCCAGCGAGCCGAACAGGCCGGGGCTCTGCGGCACCAACAGCACCAGCTTACCCTGCGGCACCAGGCAATCGTGCAAGCGGCTCAAGACCATCTCCGGTTGCTCTTGATACTCCAGCACGTTCACGCATAGGACTGATTCAAATGGCCCGTCCACATCCACAAAGCCGTCTGGCTTGGCCGGATCCAAATGCTTCACTTCCACATTCGGGGTCCGCAAGAAACGATTCCAGAGTGAATGCAGATAGAGCGGCTCGCGTTCAGCCACCACATAGCGCTGGCGCTTGCCCATCAGTTGGCCGGAGAGCGCGCCAATCCCGG
>JAYVRS010000331.1:0-2112 GCA_043776185.1 Bryobacteraceae bacterium
AGCCGCCTTCGATGAATCGAAACTGAATGCGTTCATGGGCAAGGTTGATTCCGACATGGGCGCGGCGATGCATGCGGCCCTCGTCGTCGTGGGCGACCATTTGGGCCTCTGTGCCGCCATGGCCGGCGCTGGCCCGTTGAGTTCTACGGAACTGGCCGCCCGCACCCACACCAGCGAGCGCTACGTCCGCGAGTGGCTCAACGCCAATGCGGCCAGCGGCTTCGTCACGTACCACCCGGCGACGCAGAAGTATGAACTTCCCCCGGAACAGGCCTTCGCGCTCACCGTGATGGATATTCCGGGAGCGTTCCACATCATCTCCACCCTCTTCAAGGACGAGCCGAAGATCACGCAAGCCTTTCGCACCGGCGAAGGGGTTGGGTTGGCGTTCTGCGGCACCGAACGCTTCTTTCGTCCGAATTACGCCGCCAACCTGATTAGCGCCTGGCTTCCCGCGCTCGAAGGCGTCGTGTCGAAGCTAACCGCTGGCGCGACCGTGGCCGATGTCGGCTGCGGGCATGACTCCTCAACGATCCTGATGGCCAAGGCGTTTCCGCAATCGAAATTCTTCGGCATCGAGTACCACAGCGGCTCCATCGAACGCGCCCGCCACAGCGCCGCCAGCGAGGGGCTGGAGGACCGGAGCACCTTCGGGCCAAACATCCCGCCGCAATACCTAGTGAGTGCCGCCACTGCTCCAAATTCTACCCGGACCCGACGCAGAGCGCAATCAACGAGTCACCAGGGTTAGTGGCGGTGCGCCAACGGGCGCGGGAAGAAAAGCAGGAGAAGTTCACGAACCTACTCCACCCTCTCGTAACACCTGTAACTATCGAGTTACTGCATGCCATTATCACGCTTTACAGCGTAAGTCGGCGGCCAAGGTCGATGGGGTAACTTGGAAAGAGTATCAGACGGGGCTGATCAGTCGGATGACTGACTTACACAGCCGCTTGCACCGGGGAGCTTACCGGGCGCAGGCCCTCAAGCTCTAGGTGGGCAAGAAGAATCTACTTACCGAAACCGGACGGCCGGCAGCGGCCGAATCCGCACTGCGGCGCTGGAGGATAAAATCGTCCAGCAAGCTGTGGTGACCACCTTGAATGAAATATTCGGGGTGGAATTTCGCGCTTGGTCGGAGACTAAGTTGAGAACGCCTCCCGTTGTTTAGAGATGGGAGTCGTGGTTTCACCATTGCTGGCCAATGTTTACTTACATTACTTCATCGACCTGTGGGAAGAGGCTTGGCGGAGTAGGATCGCGGGCGGAGATATGATCTTTGTCCGATACGCAGATGGCCAGGTGGTGGGCTTTGGAAAGCAGGCGGATGCGGAGCGATTTCTGGAAGAGTTTCAGGAATGTGTTGGCTAAGTTTGGACTTACGGTCCACCCGGGAAAAACGCGTTTGATCGAATTCGGCAAGTACGCCAGAAGACAACAGAAAGAGCGGGGCGAGGGAGAACCAGAGACATTTACGGTCCTCGGGTTTACGCAACAATGTGGCGCCACCCGGACCGGCGGTAACTTTGCGCTGAAACGGACCACCGTGCGGAAACGAATGGAGGCCAAGCTTCAGGAAGTGAAGCAGGACCTGCGTCAGCGGATGCACGAAGCCCCCTCCGTGTCGGGGAGGTGTCGGGGAGGTGTCGGGGAGGTGACGGGCCGTTGGTTGGGGCAAGTGTTGAACGACTACTACCAATACCACGCGATTCCCGGCAATATGGTGGCTTTGAAATGTTTTCGGGAGCGGATCCAACCACACTGGCGGCGGACTCTCCGACGCCGGAGCCAACGGAGAAGATTTCTCGAATCGTAGCTGGCGCGATTGTTCGCGCGCTGGTTACCTTGCCCACGGATCCTGCATCCTTATCCGAGCGTCCGCTTTGACGCCATTATTGAAGGTAGGAGCCGTATGCGGTAGTGCCGCTCGTACGGACCCCCTCGCACTGATCCGGGCGGGGGGCCTTCAGCGGTGATCGTCCCTACCGCGACCCGGAATCCCTGAAAATCCCCAAAACAGGAGCCCCCTATTTCCCATAAGTCATCCCAGAAACGCATCAGAGCCAGCCGCCGCAACGCGCAAAATCCACCGGACTCGTCCTCAAGACCGAA
>JAYVRS010000332.1:0-6804 GCA_043776185.1 Bryobacteraceae bacterium
ATTCGAAGTAAGCCCCGGACGCGGTTTCGAGCACCGGCGGTTGAAACTCCTGCACGAGTTTCCGAATCCAATCGGCCCGCAGATACTCGACCAGATGGATGTGTAGCCGGTAGCCATAGGGATTCACCAGTGACGCCGTCAAACAGCCGCCCAGCAGGAGGCACCAGCGCCGGGCTCGCGAAAAGTCGCCCTCCAGCGCCGCGCCCACCATCAAGACGCCCACCGTGACCAGCAAACCGGCAAAGCCGCCATGCAGGTTCACCCAGACGGCGGTCAAGGGGATTAACCACCAGATGCGCCGGCTAGGGCAGAAGTGATCGGTGCGCAGCATCTGGAAGGCCAAGGTGAGGAACAGAATGGTGAAAATATGGGGTCTGGCGAGAAAATGTACGGAACCGGCGCCGATCAAGGCGTGCAGCACGAAGATTGCCGCCAGGGCATTGGCACCGCCTCGCTGCTGGTCTGGCAAGACCATGAAGCGGAGGGATAGCCAGCAACAGCCGGCCAGGGTAGCCGCCGAGAACAGGATGATGAGTTTCAAGCCTCCCGCCCGGTAGAGACTGGCGAACAGCAAGTCCGCCAGCCATTCCCAGGCGAACCAGGTCTGGCCGGGCTTGGAAAAAGAGAAGGGGTCCTGGTACGGAAGGCCGCCGGTGTCTAGTATTCGTTCGCCAGTTCTAATATGAAATCCGGTCGCCGCGTCTGATAACAGTCCGCTGGGGCTACCGGAATTTGTAAACAAGAGCAGCCAAAACAACAAGGCGACGAATAGAAGATCGGATAAAGAGGGGATCCACCAGCGGGTGACGCTGCGCGGCGATGGAATCGCGAAATTAGGCTCGACAGCGGCTGAGTGATTCATACGGCGGCACTTAGGGAGGGATCGGCAGTAAGCGGCTGGATCTTTAGCAGGCCCGCGAGGGTGGGCTTAGTACGAGAACCGGGCCAGGCTTGATTCACCTAAGGGGGTTTGCTTAAAAACTTAGGAAAAACCCTAATTTCACTCTGTCCACTATCGGTTTACATTCAATTCATCCAAACAAACCAAGCGCTAAAGGAGCGGAGCTTATGAGGACTATTGGGCATCTTGTATGGCAACTGCGGATCTGGAAAGACACCCGTGGACAAGATCTGATCGAATAAGCGTTGATGGCCGGTTTTGTGGCCGTCGCCGCAGGCGGCATCATGCCGAACGTCTCAACCAGTATCAGTACCATCTTTTCGAAGGTGCGTAGCGTGATGTCCGCCTCCTCTACCGCCGGCTCGTAGTTAACTTACGGGCTCACCTGCTGGAAGTCCGGTTCGCTCGGTGCGACTCGTCGCCGCGAGCGGAAGAATATTGGCTTAGTTAAAACCTGAAGGAGAAATACCAAATGAAGAACGTCATGAAACTTGTGTGGCAACTGCGAATCTGGAAAGATACCCGTGGCCAGGATTTGATCGAATACGCGTTGATGGCCGGCTTTGTAGCCGTCGCCGCCGGCGCCATCATGCCGAACGTGGCAACCAGCATCAGCACCATCTTTTCGAAAGTCGGTAGCGTGATGACCGCGTCGTCCAGCGCCGGTTCGTAATCGACTTTCGGGCTTTGCTTAACGGTAAGCCCGGCTCATTCGTGGCGAGTTACTCGCGACGAGTGAAAACCATTGGCCTCAGAAATAGAATTAATCAGGAGAAATACAAAATGAAGAACGTCATGAAACTTGTGTGGCAGCTGCGAATCTGGAAAGACACTCGTGGCCAGGATTTGATCGAATACGCGTTGATGGCCGGCTTTGTGGCCGTCGCCGCCGGCGCCATTATGCCCAACGTGGCGACCAGCATCAGCACCATCTTTTCGAAGGTCGGTAGCGTGATGTCCGCCTCGTCCTCCGCCGGCTCCTAGCCCCAATCTACGGGCGGGCGAACCTGTGGGCCCCAGTGGCCATGGGTTTGTCCGCCTATTTGCCTAAACCCGGAATTCCCCCCAAACCCGCACTTCCTCTCACGGCCCGCACGATCGCCTCCGCCACGGCTTCCGACGCCGCCACGCCTAAGGCGTCTACATCCGCTTTGTGATTTCCCCCCATCGGCGACAAGCAAAACACCACATCCCCATCGATGCGCGTATGCGCCGGCCACACGGCCCGCGTCAATCCGGCATGGGCCAATTGCGCCACCCGCGTTGCTTCTAGCTTGCTGAGCGAGGCATTGGTCGCCACCGCCACTAACGTCGTGTTCGATATCGACGTAGCCGGGGCCAGCACGCCGCGCTTCAATTCTTTCACCGTATCGACGAATTCTTTGGAACTCGCACTGGCCCGCGCCCCCGCAATGATCTTGCCCGTGGCCGGATCCCGCACGTCGCCCCAGGCGTTGACGGCCGCCAGCGCCGAAATCAACACGCCCTGATACTTCCCCTCCAGCGCCACCGTCGCGGTCCCAATGCCCCCCTTCATCGCCCGGGCCATCCCATGGATCTTCCCCACCGATGCTCCGGTGCCTGCCCCCACATTGCCCTCCACCACCGGACCCTCGTTGGCCAACGCCGCCGCCGTCATCCCCATCTCTCGCGTCGGCCTGGCGCTGGCTTTTCCCAATCCCAGGTCGAACAAGATGGCTGCTGGGACAATGGGCACCCGGGCCACCCGCACATCGAAGCCGATCCCCTTGTTTTCCAGGTAGCGGCGCACTCCGCTGGCCGATTCGAGCCCGAAGGCACTGCCGCCGGAGAGGACCAAGCCATGAATGCGGTCCGTCACGTGCATGGGATGGAGGGTGTCGATTTCCTGGGTGCCGGTGGCGTAGCCGCGAATTTCGACGCCCGCGGCGGCGCCGCCCTCGCACAGAATCACGGTACACCCGGTAAGGCCCTCCAGGTCAGTGGCATGGCCGACTTTAATCCCTGGAATATCGGTTAAACCTTTTGGCACGCCCATAGCTTAACAGATTGAAGCTTCAGGGTTTGCGCGCGCACCTCTGGCGGCTAAAGGAGCGCGCGGCCTATGTTAGCATCAAAGCTGATTCGCCTTGTTTGAGTTCCTCAAAGCTCCGGTAAGCACGCTCCAAGCTTTTTGCCTCCTGGCCGGCAAAGCCTTGGCCAACGTTTTTCGTGCGCCTCACTACTGGGACGACGTCCTGGTGCAGATGGACCGGATCGGAGTGGGCAGCTTGCCGATCATCTGCCTCACCGGCGGCTTTTCGGGCATGGTGATGGCCCTGCAGATGTCGAAAGCCCTCGATACCTACGGGGCATCGAGCCAAGTGGGCCAGATTGTCTCCATCACTCTGGTCGCCCAGTTAGGCCCAGTGCTCACCTCGCTGCTGGTAGCCGGCCGCAATGCGTCGGGCATCGCCAGCGAACTGGGCTCCATGAAAGTGACCGAGCAAATTGACGCCATGCGCGCGTTGGGCACCGACCCCATTCAGAAACTGGTGACCCCGCGCATGCTCGCGATGACCATCATGCTGCCATTTCTGACGATCGTGTCCGATTTTGTGGGTATGCTGGGCGGTTGGCTCGTCGCGCTCGGCCTGATCGGGACCACCAGCGCCATGTATTGGACGGGGGTGCATGAAATCCTCACGTACGCGGACGTTTCGCAAGGCTTGCTGAAGCCCTTCGTCAACGGCCTCGTCATCTCGCTGGTGGGCTGCTACTACGGCATCAACACCACCGGCGGCACGCAGGGGGTGGGTCGCGCCACCACCCAGTCCGTCGTGGTGAGCTCGGTGTGGGTCTTCGTCATCAACCTGTTCCTCACTCAAATCTTTGTCAACCTGTGATGCCTGAGCCGCCCACTTCCGCCCCCCATGCCCTGGCCGAATCGATCCTGCGCTTCGATCAGGTCAGCGTACTCTACGACGGGGCCCCTGTCTTGGAGGATGTCAGCTTCACGCTGGCCGCCGGAGAAACGCGCGTCATCCTGGGGGCGGCCGGGGCCGGCAAAACGGTGCTCCTCAAAACCGCCCTGGGCCTCATTCAACCGGACCAAGGCCGGGTCTCGCTCTTCAATCAGGAGATCACCGGCTTGCGCGAGCAACAGCTATTCGCCATCCGCGCGCAGGTCGGGATGCTGTTTCAAGAGAGCGCCCTGTTTGATTCCATGACCATTGCGGAAAACGTCGCCTACCCGTTGATCAATCAAGTGGGGACCCGCGTCCCGGATGACGAAGTGCTGCCGAGGGTGGAAGCCATCTTGAAAGACGTCGAACTGGAGCATACGCTCGACAAATTTCCCAGCGAGCTCTCCGGAGGCATGCGCCGCCGCGTGGGCATCGCCCGCGCCAACGTGACGTATCCGAAGCTCGTTTTCTATGACTCGCCCACCGCCGGGCTTGACCCCATTACCGCCAACAACATCATGTCCCTGGTGATTCAGCAGCGCGACCAGCGCAACACCTCCACCGTCATCGTCTCCCACCGGCTGCAGGATGGGGCGATGATGGCGAACTACCGGTTCAATTCCCAGACCGGCAAGATCGAGCGGCAAAGGCATACCGTCGAGCTGGATGAACGCACCAAGTTCATGGTGCTGCAAAAAGGCCGCCTCGTTTTCGAGGGCACCGAGGATGAGCTCCACGCCTCACGGGACTCCTATGTGGGAAAATTTGTAATACCGCAGGCGCAATCAGCTTAAATGCGAAGGAAGATATGGCACTAAACGCAAAAAACCAGAGCTGGACCCAGCTACGAGTCGGACTCACCGCCGTCTTCGCCTTGGCCATGCTCGGCGTCCTGATCTTCTTCATGACCAGCAATAAGAGTTTCTTTACGCGGGAAACGAGGCTGGTGACTTACTTCGTCAGTTCCGGCGGCATCTCGGCTGGCCAGCCCGTGCGCCTCAACGGCATTCTGGCCGGCAAAGTGGACAAAGTGGAGCTCTCGGGCGACCTGCGTCCCGATCGCACCGTGCGGATCTCGATGCTGGTGCTTACCGATATGCTGAAAGATATTCCCGTCGATTCCACGGCCCAGGTGGGCAGTGAGAACCTGCTTTCGGGCCGTTATCTGGCCCTCTTGCGTGGCAAAAGCAAGACGCCCGTCGCCGCCGACGCCGAGATCAGAAGCAAGCTGCAACCCGAAATCGATGACATGAAAACGCAGGGCCTGCAGATGCTCGAAAGCGCCAACTCAATTCTGGCCAAAATCGAAGGGATCGTCAAACAAGTGGAGGTTGGCCAAGGCACGATCGGCAAGTTACTTGTCGACGAAACCCTCTACAATAAGGCGCTTTCCATCACCGCGGAAATCGACCGCGTCACCAAGGCCATCAATTCCGGGCAGGGCCTGATGGGTAAGATCATTTACGACGAAGCGCTTTACACCGATCTGCGCAAGACGATGACCCGGGTGGACACGCTGGTCGCCGACGTGCAGGAAGGCAAAGGGACCGCCGGCAAGCTTTTGAAGGACCCGGCCATGTATGACGAGTTTCGCTTAGCCATCGCCGATGTCCGCAAGACCATTGCGCAGGTGAATTCCGGCAAAGGCACCGTGGGTAAGCTGCTCAATTCCGACGAATTGCACAATCAGCTTTCCGCCAGCATGAAGCGCCTCGACGTGACGATCGACAAGATCAATTCGGGACAGGGTACGGTGGGACAACTGCTGGTCAATGCGTCGCTGTATGACAATCTAAACGGCACCGCGCGCGAAATGCAGGGACTGATGAAAGACTTCCGCGCCAACCCCAAAAAATTCCTCCGCATCAAGTTGGGCCTGTTCTGAAACAGCTGGTCGTCAACGCCGATGATTTCGGCTTCACGCGCGATGTCAACGAAGGCATCATCCACTGCCATCGTCAGGGCATCTTGACCGCCACCACACTGATGGCCAACGGCGGGGCGTTCGACCATGCCATCGTCGCCGCCCGCGACACGCCCACGCTCGATGTGGGTTGCCATTTAGTGTTGTTGGGAGGCTATTCCATCGTCGGCGCTCAACTCTTCCCCGATTCGATTACTGAGTTAGTCCACGCTTTAGCGCGCGGCAAGATTCGGCCTTACGATGAGCTGCGGGCGCAGGTGGAACGCATCCTCGACGCCCAACTTACACCCATCCACCTGGACACCCATAAGCACACTCATCTGCTGCCGCCGGTGCTGGAGGCCGTCGCGCGCATCAGTGCGGAATACAAGATTCCCTGGGTGCGCAAGCCTTTCGATCTGCCTTCGGATGACGAGGGAACCTTGCAACGTCGCCTAGTGGGTAAGTTCCTCGAATTTTTCCGTCGGCGGCGTTTCGATACCGTCCTCAAACGCTATCAATGCCGCTCCACTGACCACTTTTCCGGCTTCTCGCTCACTGGTTACCTCACCGCCGATCGCCTCATCAAGCTCATTGCCCGCCTGCCCGAAGGCTCCACGGAACTGATGGTGCACCCCGGCTTTTTGGGCGCTGAACTCGCCGGGTCTCGCACGCGCCTCAAGCGCAGCCGCCTCCTCGAACTCGAAGCCATCACTGACCCCGCCGTGCGGGAAGCCCTCACCCTTCACGGGGTCACTCTCACCGGCTACCGCGATCTGTAACCGTCATCCAGCACCTCGTCGGCCGTGTACATGCCATCAGGCACAGGAAAGCGGCTTTGCCATGATTTTTACTCCGAACTTGTCTACCTAGGCGCATTTCAACCCAGCCCACGCGGCCGGGAACCCTATGGACAGCTCAAGGCGAAACAAGAACATTCGAGCCGCCAAGGGACCACTACCGGATGCGCGCTATTTTACGATGACGAAACGATTGTTAATTCCGCCGCATCTTATGCTGGTAGAGACCTCTCGCCATGTCCAAGACTGTAGAACGCTTCCTTGATGCCGCCGGTG
>JAYVRS010000333.1:0-2102 GCA_043776185.1 Bryobacteraceae bacterium
TGTTCGGCGGCCATCAGCTGCGAAAGAGCGAGTCCGCCGATTCCACCACCGGCTTCGAAGAGAAGGCGTCGTCGTGTCATGCCGAGGGAATCATATCAGGATCTCGCACCGGGCATCAGGGGGCTGCGCTACAATCAGACCGAAGGAGGTATTCGATGGGCCCAGTTGGCGTTCAAGAAATGATCATCATCTTTATCGTGGCGCTTGTCGTTTTCGGACCAAAAAAGTTGCCCGAACTCGGCAAGACAGTCGGTAAAGCGCTCACCGAATTCCGCCGCGCTCGAGACGAGCTGAAATATACGTTCGACCGCGAAATGCAAGCGATCGAGCGGGAGACCTCCACCGTTAAGCAGGATCTTCAGAAGCACGTGGACGAGATCAACACCTCGACCAACGACTTGCCTCATGACCATTACCACGACAGCAGTGGCTACGGAAATGATGCCTATTACGATAACTACGATAGCTATTCGTATGGTTCTGAATCCACCGCCAAGACGGCGATAGCCT
The DNA here is from genome assembly GCA_043776185.1 of Bryobacteraceae bacterium. Taxonomy (GTDB): domain Bacteria; phylum Acidobacteriota; class Terriglobia; order Bryobacterales; family Bryobacteraceae; genus JALHNI01. The sequence continues at coordinate 511 of JAYVRS010000333.1, forward strand.
CTTCCGAAACGACCGCTGACACTGTAGGCGCATCCGCAACCCAGGGCGCTGATAACTCGATTTCCGCCACGGAGGTGGCGCTGGCTGAGCCGGTGCCGCCCGCCACGCTAGAGGGCACGATTCCCATTGGTTCAGCCGAGGGAACGGCCGTCGATAGCGAACCCCGTCCCCGCAAACCGCGTGGTCCGGCGGTGGTGGCCTAAGCGCCAAATCGAGCAACGCGAAAGCGCGGGTAAATCATGCCGGAAGAAATTAAACCCGATGGCGTCGCGCCGTCCATTGTCCCTGACTCGTCCGCGTATCAGGACGATCACCATTCTGCGGTAGGCACCTCGCCGGATCAACCCGGCGGCGGTGCCTTGCCAGCGGTCGTAGTCAGTGGTGGCGCGCCGCCGTCGGGCCCTTCCGGCAAAGACAAAGAAGACGAAGACGATGGCGACGACGACGGCATGCTGCGCATGTCGTTCCTCGAACATCTGGAAGAGCTCCGCAGCCGGCTCCTCAAGTGTTTAGCCGGCTTGGGCGTGGCCTTCATGCTCTCACTGATCTTCGCGCCGCAGATGTGGATGATGGTGCAGCAACCCGCCGAAATCGCGCTGAAAGAGCTCGGGTTTGCGCCACGCCTGATTCAACAAAGCCCCATCGACGGCTTCATGACCATTTACGTGAAGCTCCCGTTGCTGGCTTCCATCTTCATGGCTTCCCCGTGGATTCTCTGGCAGGTTTGGGGTTTCATCGCGCCTGGCCTCTACCAGCGCGAACGCCGCTTCGCCGGACCTTTTGTGCTTACCTCAGCCGGACTCTTCATCTCTGGCGGACTCTTCGCGTACTTCGTCGCTTTCCGCTTCGGACTTAAGTTCCTGCTGGGTGTCGGCAAAGACATCAAAGTAGAGCCGCTGATCTCCATCGTTGAATATCTCGACTTATTCATCAATGTAACGCTGGGTGTGGGCATTGTTTTTGAGATTCCCATTCTCATCTTTTTCTTGATTATGCTGCGACTAACGACGCCGAAGTTCCTGATGGAGAACTCGCGTTATGCCATTCTCGGCATCGTGGTGGTGGCGGCCGTCGTAACGCCCACGCCCGACGTCGTTAACCTGATGATCTTCTCCTTGCCCATGATCTTGCTCTACTTCGTGGGTATCTTCGCCGGCTGGATTCTGATGCTGCGCCGCGACGGCAAGAGCTTCCCCTGGGGCAAACTCTTCCTCTTTGTGGGCCTTCCCCTCCTACTCACGGGAGGCGTTACCATTTGGCTGATGGTGGCGAAATTCGGCTATCATCTGTTATCTCGGTGGCCATTTCTCATGAAATAACCGTTGTACTTTTTTATTTCGCGAAAATTCAGGTATCGTAAGAAGGTCTGGAAATCCATGGACCTTGAAAAAGCGATAAGCAGCCTGCTGGCCGAACGTGACCGGATTAGCGAAATCATCAAGCAATTGGAATTGCTGCAAAAGCGTCCCGTCGCAGCACCCGTGCGCAAGAAGGAGCCACGTGGGCGTAAGCGTATGTCTGACGAGGAACGCGCTATCGTCTCCGCTCGCATGCGCGAATACTGGGGAACACGCCGCAAAGAGAAGGAAATC
>JAYVRS010000334.1:0-2101 GCA_043776185.1 Bryobacteraceae bacterium
GAAAGGTTTGGGCTACGAATGGGATGTGCCCTCCGCCGCCGAATGGCGAGCCGAACCCAACTTGCTCGAGATGCTGAAGATCGGCCCCGCCAAGCCCGAGCCGCGGCGGCCCATGCAATATGCCCTCGCGCGGACCAAGGCCTTCCACAAAGTGACCCTGGAAGTCGACGTGAAGCGCATCGAAGGCAAGTCACTCATCCTGATCTACAACTGGCAGGACGCGGCGCATTTCAACTACGCGCACCTCTCCATCGACCGCGCCGATAAGCAGATCGTCCACAACGGCATGTTCCATGTGTATGGCGGTGAGCGCGTCCGTATCAGTGGCAAGCTGGGGCCAGGGACGCTGCCCACCGAGGAGTTCACTAAAGTGAAGCTGATCGTCGACGGGGCGCATGCGTGGATGGAGTTCGATGGGCAGAAGCACCCCGCGCTCGACGCCTATGACCTCAGCCTCACCGAAGGCCGCGTGGGCGTGGGCTCTTTTTTCGAACGCGCCTCCTTCCGCAACCTCAAGATCAAGGGAGAATAGGGCGTGCTCAAACTCGGATTCGTTAGCGCCATTCTTCCGGATCGGACGCTCGGCCAAGTGCTTCACTTCGCCTCTCGCGAGGGCTTCGATTGCGTCGAGGTGATGTGCTGGCCGCCCGGCCAAGCCGAACGCCGCTATGCCGGCGTCACGCACATCGACGTGGTGGGCTTCAACAAAAACGACGCCGCTCGCGTGAAAGCTCTGTGTAACGATCTCGGGGTATCGATCAGTGCCTTGGGCTACTATCCCAACCCGCTTTCGGCCGACCTGGCCGAAGCCAAGGCCTACACCGAGCATCTCAAGCGAGTGATCAAAGCCGCGTCCCTATTGGGCTTGGGCGTGGTGAACACCTTCGTCGGCCGCGACCATACGAAGAGCATCGATGACAACTGGCCCCGGTTTTTGAAGACCTGGAGTCCGCTGCTGAAGTTCGCCGCTGACCATAATATTAAGATCGGCATCGAGAATTGTCCCATGTCGTTTTCGAAGGACGAATGGCCGGGCGGCAAGAACCTCGCGGTGTCGCCGGCGGTTTGGCGCCGCATGTACCAGGACCTTCCCGATGCCAACTTCGGCCTCAACTTCGACCCGTCGCACTTCATCCTGCAGCACATGGACTATCTCGCTCCGCTGCGCGAATTCAAGGATCGGCTCTTCCATGTCCACGCCAAGGACGTCCGCATCGACATCGAGCGCCGCAATCAAGTGGGCGTCTTCGCGCATCCGAACCTCTTCCACACCCCCAAATTGCCCGGCATGGGCGACGTCGATTGGAACAAATTCTTCTCCGTACTGACGGAGGTCTACTCCGGCTCGGTGTGTGTGGAGGTGGAGGACCGCGCCTTTGAAGGTTCGCTGGAGGCACGCGAGAATTCCCTCCGCCAGAGCCGAAATTACCTGCGGCAGTTCATCGCATGAGTACGCTGGCCCGCATCGGCGTCGCGCTGGACTCCGAACTACTGAAGCAGTTTGACGCTTACCTCGAGCGGCGCAAATATGGCAATCGCTCCGAGGGCTTTCGCGACCTGATCCGCGACGCGCTCATCGGCGAAAAGACCGACGATCCGAGTCAGCCTTCGGTGGGCACTTTGACCTTGGTCTACGACCACCACACGCGCTCCTTAAGCGAGAAGCTGACGGCGATGCAGCATGACCACACGGAGCTGGTGATCTCGACGCTTCACGTCCACTTGGATCATCACAACTGCTTGGAGGTGCTGGTATTGCGGGGCCCGGCGGGCAGCATCCGGCATTTGGCGGAAGGCATTATCGCCACCAAGGGCGTCCAGCATGGTCAGTTGACGATGACAGCGGCTGGGTAAAACAGTGAGCACGACGCTCGTGACCGTGAATGAGTATCTCTCGACCACCTACAAGCCCGCATGTGATTACTGGGACGGAGTGCTGCGGCAAAAATCCATGCCCACGTGGAACCATTCTATGGTTCAGACTCAGATTTCACAGCTGATCAATCGTAAGCGGCTGAGAACCACCCGGCCAGAGGCGTACAGCGGCCGACCTTAAAAAGCCTCGAGTTTTAGGCTCGAGCGGCGGCCCAGTAGTGGGGGA
>JAYVRS010000335.1:0-6769 GCA_043776185.1 Bryobacteraceae bacterium
CTCAGCGGGGAGTTGTGCGCGGGGGGAACAGGTCCCAGGTAGAGTATCAGGTGCGCATGCGGGCGATGAGGTAGAGGCCGGCGAGGGAGAAGACGACGTCGGGGCTCCAGGCGGCGATTTGGGCGGGGAGTTGATTGAGGTTGCCGACTTGCTCGAATAGCTTGTTGACGGTGAGGTAGGCGATGCCGATGCCGAGGCTGACGCCGATGCCGGTCATGGCACCGCGATTGCCGGCAAGGAAGCCGAAGGGCGCGGCGATTAAGGCCATGATGAGGGCGAACAGGGGCACGGAGAACTTACTGTGGTACTGCACTTGCAGGCGCGTGGTATCGAAGCCGCTTTGTTGTAACTCGCCCATATATGTTTTGAGCTCATGGAAATTCATTTGACTGGAGAGCTTTACTTCTTTGAGGAAGTAAGTGGGTGGCTCATTGAGGTGGGCGAAGCTGGCGACTTCGCCACGGAAGTCATCAAATTTTTTGACGCGGACGCCATCGAAAGTGCGGCGGTAACCGTTTTGAAAGACCCAGGTTTTGATGGAGGGTTCCCAGCGGGCGCGCTCCGCGGTGATGACGTGCTGTAACTGAAAACGCTGGGGGTCAATTTCATAAACGTTGACGTCGAGCATGACGCTATCGGCTGGTTCGAAGTAGCGGTAGTAGTAGATGCGGGAGCCCTGGCCGAAGATGTACTTGCGATCGGGCCGCAGAAAGCTCTGCGCGGCATTGCCTTTGATTTCGTTGCGAATGGCGTCTTGTTTGCGGTTGGCGTCGGGGACGTAGTAATAGTCGAAGGCAAACAACGCGCCACTCAACAGCGCGCTGGCCACCAGCACCGGCGCGACGAGGCGGAAGACGCTGACCCCGCAGGCTTTGAAAGCCGTCACCTCATTGTTTTTACTCAGAATGCCGAAGGTGACGAGCACGGCGACGAGCACACTGACCGGGGTGAAATCGTAGATGAACTTAGGAATTAGAAAATAGAGATAAGTGAGCACCCGGGCCATCGCGATATGGTTTTTGACGATATCGCCGAGTAACTCAAAGAAAGTGAAGACTTCCGTCAGCAGGATGCAAGTGAGTAAGAGTAGGCCGAAATAAAACAGAAAGGTGCTGAGGACGTAAGTGTCGATGATCTGGGGCAGGATCACCCAGCGCCGGCCACCGCGTTCAGACCGGCTTTCGAAGCGTTGAGCGACCGAGATAAAGACATCGCGGAGACGACCGGAGACGAGGCCGATGAGGTCGAAGTCGCCGGGACGTTCGAGGCGGACGAGCAAGACGAGGCCGGCGAGGCCGAAGATCGCGTTCGGCAGCCAGACGGCAAGTTCGACCGGGAGGGTTCCTTGGCGGGCGAGGCTGACGAGGCTGATGAAGCCCATGTAGTAGAAAAAAGCGAGCAGGACCGTTAGGACGAAGGAGACGCTTTTACCGGCTTTGCGCTGCGAGATGCCGAGGGGAAGGCCGACCATGGCGAGCAGAAAACAGGCCAGCGGCAGGGCAAGGCGCTGATGGAGCTCGATGCGGGCATCGGTATTGAGGGGGCCTTTTTGGTAGGCGAGCCGCGCCAGGGGCAGCGAGTCCATTTCCGGGTAGGGGCGGATGACGCGTTCGGTGGGCTTTTTGGCTTCGAGGGACTGGTCGCCGCTGGGGAAGGCGGAGTTCATGTCGTCAGTAGGATCTTTGCCGAGTTCGTGAGAACGGGCGTTGCGCAGGGAGAGCTGAATGCGATTGCTTTTGGGGTCGGCGACGGCGATGGCCTGTTCGGCGAAGGTGACGCGAGGGCCGAGGGTATGCTCGCGAATGTTACCGGTGCGCTGTTCCGGCGGCGTGGTATCGGCCATGAAGACGTTGCGCCAGCGGACGACGGGGCCGGGGTCGACGCCGCCCACGTAGAGAATCAGGTTGGGGAATTGCTCGTCGAAGACGCGTTCCTGGATTTCGGCGGTGAGTTGGACGGCGGCCAGTTCGTTCAAGATGCGGCCGGTTTCGCGAATGGACCAGGGAGTGAGCCAGAGACTGGCGGCCCCGGCGACCAGGAATCCGGCGAAGGCGAAAGTGATCACGGGCCAAAGCAGACGGCGGGCGGGAACTCCCGAGGCTCGCAGCGCGGTGATTTCGTTGTCACTGGCTTGACGGCTGAGGCCGATCAGGATGCCGACGAGCACGCCCACGGGTACCGCGAAAGTGAGGGTGGGGATGAACACGAGCCCGGAAAGGTAAGCGACCGTCTCGGGCGTGGCTGAGCCGCGAACGAGCTGTTCGGCGAGCTTGCCGAGGCTGCGCAGGAAGAGGATGAAGGTGAAAAGGACGGTCCCCAGCAGGGCGCTGGTAGCAACTTCGCGAAAAACGGCGCGGCTGATGATGGACAAGGTGCGTTATTAGGGGGCGGTGGCAGTGAGCGGCGGAGGCGGCACGGTGGGAGGACGGGGCACCTCGACCTGCGGATGCTCGAGTTCGAGGTCTTCGAAGAGCAGGGCCGGAGCCACGACTGAGGCCGGAAAGACGTAACCGCCGATGCCCATGAGAGAGAAGGGTCCGCGATTCCCGATGAAATCGAACTGATGGAGTTCGGTGGAGGCGGCGGTGATGTCTTTGAGCGAACGGAGGTTGAGTCCGCGAAACCGGACGCCGCGGATAAGCTCTTCTTTACCATCGGGATAGATGCGGTAGACGAGCAGGGGCGAACTGAGAACGGTGCCGTTGGCGTTGTTGCCGAGGCTGACGGCGAGGCGGCGGAGCTCGTCGCCACCGGCGGAGGAGGGATAGTCCATGCGGCGGACAAGGATGCCAAAGGGCTTGTTGCGCTGCTTCACCATCTCGATGAGTTTGGTTTTGAGATCGCCACCGGTGACGGTTTCAGTGGATTTGACGAAGAGGTTGCTGAGCGTGGCCATGCGTTGTCCGAAGCTACCGGGCAGACGGCCGCGGCCATTGGAGGCGCTGAACCCGGGGATGGGTTGGCGCGAAAGCAGGGGAGCTTTGAAGACGCCGTTCTCGATGACGGTGAGGGGCTTGGGGACGACGCCTTCGCCGTCGACGGGATAAGAACCGAGCAGGCTCTGGCCGCGAAATTCGGTTTGGGTGGGGTCGTCGACGACGGTGAAGGAGGTGGGCAAGATCCGCGAGCCGAGGCGGCCTTCGAGTTCAGAGGCGGTGAAGCGGGAAGCCTGGCCGGCGTTGGCGACGGGGCGGCGCGGGAGGTAAAGCTGGGAGGCGAGCAGTTCGGCGAACAACTGGGGGCCGGCGACGCCTTCAAACAGAACGGGGCCGGCATAGGCATCGCCCTCCGGCGCGGTGGCGAGGGCGGTGACGTTGCGCCCGACGAGGTCAATAGCTTGCTTGAGTTCGGTATCGCCTGGAAGCCGGGTAGGGTCAATGGCGTGGAAGACGACGTGGTCGCGCACGGTGGAGCCATCGGGGGCGAGGCCGGAGGCGCGCACGCGAATGTAATGGATGTTGTCGGGGTACTTGACTTCGGTGCCCTCGGAATTGACGAGATACGAAGTGTTGACAATGCTCTCGATGTCGACCGATGACGACAGCACGGTGGGGAAAGCGCCCAAGCGGGCCGAAGCCTCGACCAGGCGCTTCTTCCAGGCGGCTTCGTCCAGCGGAGGAAACGTGGAGTTGAGCATGATTTTGACGGGTTCGGATTTCCAGAAGTCGGGCAAGGGATCGGCGACCGCATTGACGCTGCGCATGGCGGAACGCTTGCGGCCAATGCTCTCGAGGGCGCTCTTAAACGTGCGATCGGTCATGAGCCAGAGTTGTTGGCGCAGGGCGAGGGGATTGTCGTCCTGAGGGAGCACCCCGGAGTCGTAGCGTGGGGTGAAGTTGGCGTCAGAAAGAACGTAGTTGGAGTTATCGAACTTGTAGTCGCCGACGCGGACGCGGACTTGGGGCACGCGGGCGCGGTTGCGCATCTCTTCGATGATGCCGCCGAGGCTGGCGCTGAACATGAAGGAGCGGACATCGTCGACGCTGTACTCGAAAAAATAGGGGATGTCGCTGCCGCCAGCGATGCGAAGTCCGCGGGAGCGCTCCATTTCCTGGTTGAGCAGGCGCAGGATGGGGTCAGTGGTTTGGGCCAGGAGGCTGGTGGTGAGGAAAAGGGCCAGGATTTGCTTCATGAACGACCTCCCTCAACGGTGGGCGCGGGCAGGATGGGTGGCCGGTCCTGCGAGCGTTCTTTTTTCTGGATCTCGACTTCACTGACGAAGATGGCGGGCGAGGTGGCGGAGACCGGGACGCTGCCGGATTCGGCGCCACAAACGCCGTTGAAGATCTCGGTTTTGTCGGAGGTGGCGGCGATTTTAGCGAAGGCGGCGAGGGGGGTGCCGACGATGTCGGCGCCGCGCACGAGTTCGTCGGGGCGGCCATCGGCGTAAATGCGATAGACGATTTGGGGAATGACGGTGAAGGCTTGGAGGCCGCGGCGACCGGTGGTGGTGTAGCCGGAGTCCACTTTTTCGAAGTAGAGGCCGTAAGGTTTGTTCTGCTTCTTCACTTCGGCGAGCAGGATGGCGCGTAGCTGGTCGGAGGAGACGCGGTGGGAGGAGCTGACGATCAAGTTCGACTGGCGAGGCACGATTTCGCGCCCGGCCTGGCGGCGGCCATGTCCGTTGGAGACAGGGAAGCCGGTGAGCGGTGACCGGGAGAGAAGAAAATTGCGGAGAATGCCGTTTTCGACGACGGTGACGGGACGGGCTTTGACGCCTTCGTCATCGAATTCGTACCAACCGTTCAGGTCGGTGCGATCAAGCGAACGTTTGGTGGCGTCGAAGGTGACGGACAGGAATTCGGGCAGAATTTTGGTGCCGACGCTCTTGGCAAAGGTTTGCCCTTCGCTTTCGTCTTTCTGGCGGTGGCCTTCAATGCGATGGCCAAAAATTTCGTGGAAAAAGACGCCGGAGGCGCGGCCGGAGAGAATGGCGGGGCCGACATAGGGTTCGACGACCGGAGCCTGGAGGAGCGAGATGAGGTCGCGTTCTACTTTGGCCATGGTGGCCTTGACGATTTTTTCGTCGGGGAGGCGATTGACGTCTTCGGCGTCGAGGATTTCGCTGGCCGAGAGGTCCATGCCGTCGGCCGCTTTGGCTTGAACGCCGAAGATGAGACGGGCAAAGGTGCGGCCGTGTTGCAATCGGGTGCCCTCGGTGTTGACGAAGGTCTTCGATTCGCGTTGGGCCACGACGGTGATCGAAGACGAGAGGATGCCGGGTTTGTTGCCAAACTCAGCCGACCACTTGCGCAATTTGGTTTGCCACTCATCGCCGTTGAACTTGAGGGGAGCGACCGGAGAGAAGGAAATGGCCTTCTCGGCGGGGCTGAAGTCGCCGGAGTCATCTTTGAGCTCCACTTGCACCTGCTGATTGGTTTTCACGTTGAGCAGGCGCTGGGAGGCCAAGCGGTAGACGCGATCGGTTTCGGTCCAGAGGCGGCGACGGATGGAGTCTGGAGCATCGTCGATGGCAATGGCGGAGCCGGAGGTAAACTGCGGCGTGTCACCACGCACGCGGCGGTAGTTGTCGAGTTGGGGCGAACCCACGCGGACGCTGACGTCGAGCAGACGCTTTTTGCTGCGATTGCGCGCATTGAGCGAGCCGAGAGAGGCCGACACGCTCTCCCCTTCCTGTTCCGTGACGGAGTAGGAAATAAAATAAGGAGGAGGATCGGCCTTGGCTTTGAGCGCGGCGAAATTGCGTTCGAGTTCGCCGGTGAGAATTTCGACGAGCGGCGTCGCCACGGTGGTTTGGGCAGGAGTTCCGGGAACGAGCCAAAACACCAAAAGAGGGGCTAGCCGAGCCAGCGCGGACAAGGGGGTGCGCACGGCCTCAGAATAGCATGGCCATTTGTGCGGGGCTCCCGAAGGCGGGCTGCGCCCTTATTCCGCGCCGGTTTCCGTTTGGGAGGCGGTGACGGCGAGCATGCCCTTTTCGCGCATTCCCGAGAGGGCCAGACCATAGCGGCCGCGGACGCCGGTTTTCTCAAAGATGTGCTTGAGATGGATCTTGACCGTGCCGGGGCGAATGCCGAGTTCGCGGGCGATCTCGCGATTCTTGAGGCCTTGTTCCACCAGCTCCATCACCTGCGCTTCGCGAGGGGTGAGTTCGGAGCGGTGGTAGCGTTCGCTGCTGGGGGTGTTGCGAAAGACCGTGTCTTCCATCCAGCTACGACCTTGGGCGACGGCTTCGAGACAGGCCACGAGGACTTCGGGGAGGGCCGTCTTGCGGACAATGCCGCGGGCACCGGCTTGCAGGAAGCGCAGGGCCTCGGCTTCGGTCATCGAGACACCCCAAACGACGACGGCGGGAAGCGGGCGATGGCCCTCGCGCGAAAAAGTGAGACGCAGATCGGCAATCCATTCGAGGACGGCTTGCATGCCCAGCGCTTTGTCGAGCATGACAATCTTGGGAGCGTGCTCCCGCACGGCGGCCCGGCAAGCCGCCAAGGAGTCACAATTGGGCAAGACAAAGATATGCGGCACGTCGGCCAGCAGAGCCCGGACGCCAGCGGCGGTGACGGGCTGGGAGTCGCAGACGAGCAGGTCAGCGATGTCGGGCGTAGGCCGGGCTAGGCGGGCTAAGGAGTCTTCAACCAGCACCGGGGGAGCCGAGGCATGGACCGAGACGGGGGCGGCCGCCAAGGCGTAAGACGAGGGGCTTTGAGAATTCCAATTCGATTGGTTCATTTACGTGTGTTCGCTTTTTTGTTTTATTTTTGGTCTACAGCGTTCGAGGAGAGTAGCCGATCCAATTAGCACAGCA
>JAYVRS010000336.1:0-2097 GCA_043776185.1 Bryobacteraceae bacterium
GCCACAAACCACAGTCACATCCGGATAGGCAAAGCCGCGCTTCTTTGTCGCGCCGACCTTCATATCGGAACCGTGTACCTTGCATGGTCGACCGGCTAAGCGGGTCTGGAGAAAAAGGCTCAGATTGCTACAAATGTCCGAGTGCCGCTCAACGGTACCCGCCATCGCGTAGACTTGCCCCAGCCAGAACTCACTCTTGAACTCGGCCTTACGCTCAGCCAGCAAATACTCATCGGCGGTCATTCGTTGGGGAAGAGGCGCGGCCCTTACTCTACCTCGACTTCAAGCTCAACCCGATGGTAAATCTCCGACAGCGGCAATTCGATATCGAGCATGCGCAGCACATCCTGCTCCCCGCTGAGCGGCCCGTAGATCCACTTACCTGTTTCTCCGCGCTCGTAGTGAATCACCAAACGCCGCGTGGGCTCAATCAGCACATAGTGGCGCAAAGAATCTAGCCGTTGATATTCTTCGAACTTGCCGGCGAAGTCAAATTCACGGGTGCTGTCGGAGAGCACCTCAAAGATGGCCGTCGGATTAGTTAGCACATCGCGGGTGTCGTCATAGAATCGCAGCTGGCCACAAGTTACCGTCACGTCCGGGTAGGCAAAGCCACGCTTTTTTGTCGCGCCGACCTTCATGTTGGAGCCGAAGACCTCGCACGAACGCCCATCCAATCGATTCTGCAAGAACCGGCTGAGGTTGCTGCAGACCCTTTCATGCCGCTCAACGGCACCCGCCATCGCGTAGACCTGCCCAAGCCAGAATTCACTCTTGAACGCGGCCTTACGTTCCGCCGCCAGATACTCGTCGGCGGTCATTCGTTGGGGAAGGGGCGCGGCCATGCTTCCACTATAACGCCAGCTACTTCGCCATCTTCTCAAACGCCTTCACGCCGGCCGCCGCCACTTGGCCATCCTGCGCCGAAGTCGCCCCGCTGACGCCGATGGCCCCCAGCACCACGCCGTCGATCATCAGCGGCACGCCGCCTTCCACCGGCAACGCTCCGGGCAGCTTCAGAATCGCATTGCGCCCACCGGCCACCGCGTCCTCGAAGACCTTGCTGGCCCGTTTGAACTTCACGGCCGTCTTGGCCTTCTCCTGCGCCACCTCAATGGACCCAATCTGCGTCCCATCGGCGCGTTCCAGATAGATCAAATTCGCCCCATCGTCGACAATGGCAATCACCATGGTCCACTTATTGGCGACGGCTTCCGCATGCGCCGCCTCCGCAATCTTCTTGGCCGCATCGAGCGTCAAAGCCTTCTTGGTCGCCAACTGAGCATTCGCCATCATCCCGCCAATCAACAAGGTGAAAATTAGTTTCCGCATTTGGCTAGCGTATCACCGTCGGGTCCGGGTTGGCTCGCCACAAAATCCTCACAGGCTTGCACACTACCCACCAAATTTCAGGCGGGTGACAATTGACGACGGCGGGCAAGAGCCAGAACCTTCGGGCGAGCTCCAGCAGGCAAACGGAACTGTAAACCTGGTCTAAATATCTCCGCCATATAGTACGAACTTCCCTCAGCCACAACGATCCCATTTTGTTCGAGAAGCTGCAGCTCAGTCGCGGTAAGACCGACATCCTCTCGCTTGAAGGGAACTGACTTTCGTTCCGAATCTAGGTCTTCAAGCTTCTTAAATACTTCTTTCAGCGCCAGATTCTCTTGAGAAATTTCCGCGATCTTCGCCTTGCTACATTCAGCCACAGCTTCACGCACGGCACCCGGCGCGAGAACACGATCTTGCCATTGCGTATTTCCAACCGACTTCGATGCAGCTAGGTGTATTAATCGCACGACATCACGGGCTTGGATCTGGCCGAGAAAATCTGATAGAGCGGCCAGCACCCACTCAGCCGAGCGGCCTTCCCGCGACTTGTCGTTCCCCAATTTCCGGCCCCAAAGAGGAACAAGCATCTCGGTCAGATCGTCTTCACCCATTTCTCGGATTCCCTCAACCGAACGGTTTGAGCCGAACAAGCTCGCCTGTCGGCCAATCCAAGCTACTAACCGAAGCGCCTCTACCTTGTCCCATCGGAGCGCGTAAGGCTGATAACGATGAAGTAATTGACCTGAATTTTGCAGTACAGCC
>JAYVRS010000337.1:0-6759 GCA_043776185.1 Bryobacteraceae bacterium
ACCTCGAGCCCACTGTGGGTATCGGCCGACGAATTGATCTACTACGGCTACCGGAACGGCATGATGCGGCTGCTGCGGCAATCCCTTCGCGGGGATGGTGAAAAAGAGGTGGGGCCGGCTGCGACGGAAGGGATATTGCCCACCTATTCCCCGGCCAGCCACCGGCTGGTCTATGCGTCTGTCCGCAACAACGACGACCTCTTCCGCACGGACCAGGCGCCCGGTCCCGGTGGGTCGCCGCTGCCCTATGTGAGTTCAACCAGACAGGAAGCCGGGCCGGCGGTCTCGCCGGACGGACGGCAGGTGGCATTTACCTCCGCCCGGTCCGGGTGGCCGGAGATTTGGGTGTGCCAAGTGGACCAGTCGGGCTGTCATCAGGTGAGCCATATGAATGGTTCGATCACCGGGTTCTCCAATTGGTCACCCGATAGCCGGACCGTGACTTTTAGCTCCAACGGTCCCACCAAAGGCGGCATCTACGTCGTCCGGGCGGACGGGTCCGGCCTTCGGGAACTGGCGGCGCATCCGGAGGAGGATTCCTCGCCCTGCTTCTCGGCTGACGGGGAATGGATCTACTTTTCTTCGAAGCGTGGGGGCCGCTATCAGATCTGGCGGGTGTCGGCGGGCGATGGCCGGCCTGAAATAGTGGCTGAGCATGGATATCATCCGGTGGCTTCCCGCGATGGGCGCTGGCTGTTCTATGCGCGAGTCTACCAGAGCTCCAACCGGCTGTTGCGGCTGGATCTGGCCAGCCACCGGGAATATGACGATCTCGGCGAGACACGCGTATACAACTTGGCAGCCGGCCGGCGAGGCGTCTATTTCGTCGGCCAGGACCGGAAGAAGGTGCTCTATTGGGAACCGGGCCAGGCCACAGCCGTGGAAAAGTATCATTTGCCACTGGGTATTCGGTTGGGGATCGGAGTAGCGCCCGACGATTCGTACCTCATTTACACCGGCTCGTTGCCGACGGAGGAGGACTTGATGCAGATTGACGGTCTGCCATAGGGCCATTTGAAGCGACGTTAGGCGTCAAACGGGCCGAGGCGCGCAACGGCGCTTGGCAAAGTGCTGCCGACACAGTACTTTTCTCTTCATGAGACTATTCCCTCGTTTCCTTACTTTCGTGCTGGCCTTGCCGGTACTTTCCCTCGCGCAGGACGTTCGTTACCGTCCGATTGACCTGGTCGGTAACTGGTCTTTCGTTTTTGACGGTGCCTTAGTCAATAAAGGCGTCGGCATTCCGGTCACCGCCACCGGCTTGATGACCCTCGATGCCAGCGGCCGCATCACCCGCGCCGTTCGGACTCTGAACCTGGGTGGCCAAGTGATACCGCAATTGGCTACCGGCAAGCTCACGATGAACGACGACGGCACCGGAACCGCCGAATTTGTCGTCACCATTCAAGGCTCGGGCGGAGTGACGATCCCGTTCTCCACGGAGACCTTCTACTTCGTCGTCACCGCCGATGGCCAGCAGATCCAGGGCATTGGCGGATCGGCCAAAGCGCCGAACGGCGACAACCTCGGCGCACTGGTGGTGAAGGCGACCATCATCCGCCAAGGCCGCTCGCGGTTGGTGGGTCAGTGAGTTGGAAATTCTCATGAAAACCTCCGCCATCCTCCTCCTGACGACGCTCGTCGCCTGGGCGCATGACTCTGTATCCGAATCTGGGCCCAAAGGGGTAGCCCCGAATGACTGGGCGCAGATTCGGGCCGAATACGAACGCCATCGCCAAGCCGCCTTCCCCGTGGCGGGTGGCGCGCACCAGGCCCGGAGCTATGGCCAACAATGGCTCACCCGGTTTGACGGGCGACGCTTCGAGGTGACTCCGGACGCCGCGACGTGGCGCTGGGGACTGGAACTCGCCAGCTACGGTTTCCCGGGACAACTGCGGCAGGTCACCAAGGCGCAGGCCAAGGCGGACGTCGAGAAGTTCGCCTATCAGTGGGACGCCGTGATGCAGGAGTGGTTCGTGAACGGCCGCGGCGGACTGGAGCATGGGTTCACGCTGGGGTCGCGGCCGGGGGGAACGGAAGGGCGGGGCTTGGAGCTGCACCTGAAGGTGGTGGGTACGTTGACCCCACAGATCTCGAAAGACGGGCGGGATGTGGCCTTCGTGGACGCGGAAGGCCAAAGTCGCGTCCACTACGACGGCCTGAAAGTCACTGACGCTCAGGGTCAGCCGCAGGTCGCGCGCTTCCAACCGGAAGCCAACGGACTGCTGCTCACAGTCGACGAGCAGAACGCCGTCTACCCTCTCACCATCGACCCGCTGGCTTACACCCAGCAGGCTTATTTGAAGGCCTCGAACTCTGGGGCATTTGATCGATTCGGCTCGTCGGTCGGGATCAGCGGGGATACCATTGTGGTCGGCGCGTCTTCGGAGGACAGCACGGTGAATGGCGACGGCAGCAACAGCAGCGCCACCGGTGTCGGAGCGGCGTATGTGTTTGTGCGGAGCGGGACGGCCTGGAGCGAGCAGGCTTATCTGAAGGCCTCAAACTTTGAGCCAGGCGACTTGTTTGGCTGGTCAGTCGGGATCTGCGGGGATACTATTGTGATCGGCGCCACTGGGGAGTCCAGCAACGCGACCACGGTGAACGGCGACGGCAGCAACAACAGCGCCCCCGCTGCCGGAGCGGCGTATGTGTTTGTGCGCAGCGGGACGGCGTGGAGCCAGCAGGCCTATCTGAAGGCCTCAAACTCTGGGGCGTTCGACTGGTTCGGCTCGTCGGTCGGGATCAGCGAGGATACGATCGTGGTCGGCGCCGTGCTGGAGTCGAGCAATGCCACCAGGGTGAATGGTGACGGCACCAACAACAGCGCCTCCAGGGTCGGAGCAGGGTATGTTTTTGTGCGCAGCGGGACGGCGTGGAACCAGCAGGCCTACCTGAAGGCCTCGAACTCTAGGGCAGACAACTATTTCGGCGAATCAGTCGGGATCAGTGGGGATACGATTGTGGTCGGAGCCTACGGAGAGTCTAGTAACGCCCTCTCGGCTGGAGCGGCTTATGTGTTTGTGCGGAGCGGGACGGCGTGGAGCCAGCAGGCCTATCTGAAGGCCTCGAACTCCGGGGCCGGAGACGGGTTTGGCGTATCGGTCGGGATCAGCGGGGAGACCATCGTAATCGGCGCAGTGTTGGAGGACAGCAACGCCACCACGGTGAATGGCGACGGCAGTAATAACAGTGCCCTCGATGCCGGAGCGGCGTATGTGTTTGTGCGGAGCGGCACGGCGTGGAGCCAGCAGGCCTATCTGAAAGCCTCGAACTCTGGGGCCGGCGATCGATTCGGCGCATCGGTCGGGATCGGCGGGGATATGATCGTGGTCGGCGCGTGGCATGAGGCCAGCGACGCTACCATGGTGAACGGCGACGGCACCAACAATAGCGCCAATGATGCTGGAGCGGCTTATGTGTTTGTGCGGAGCGGCACGGCGTGGAGCCAGCAGGCCTTTCTGAAGGCCTCGAACTCAGGCGCCAGCGACTGGTTCGGCGCATCAGTCGGGATCAGCGGGAATACGATTGTGGTCGGTGCCCGTGGGGAGGACAGCAACGCCACCACGGTGAATGGCGACGGCAGCAACAACAGCGCCTTTGAGGCCGGAGCGGCGTATGTGTTCGTTCTGCCGCCCTCCTCGACGGTGAACGTGACCGTCAACTCCTCGCCAACCGGACGCCTGTTCTCCTCCACCGGCACCGGCTGCGCACCGGGCCTCAGCTATACGGCGTCTCAGGTTCTGAGTTGGACCCCCGGCTCGTCGTGCATAGTCGCCTTCGATACCCCGCAAGCAGGCGCCGCAGGCACCCAGTACGTATTCGCCCAGTGGGAGAACGCGGCGACGAACGCCACGCGCGCAATCACCGCGCCCGCCGTGGCCACCACGTACACAGCAACTTTCAAAACCCAACACCGGCTGACGACCGCGGTTGCCGGACCCGGCACCGTCAGCCCGGCCACCGGATTCCAGGACGCCGGTATGCCGGTAAATGTGAGTGCTACGCCGGGCTGTGGCATCTTCACCGGATGGTCCGGCGCGACGGTGACCGCAGGCCAGGTAACGCTCACCGCACCAGTGACGCTTACCGCGAACTTCGCCGCCTCGCCAGTCGCCGTGACGGCGGTGAAGGGCTCGCTACTCACCGTCCGCGGCACGCCCATTCGCTATCGGCAGAACGTGAGCGCGTTGAACACCACCGGGGCCGAGGCGGACGTCACGATCATCGTGGATACGCTGGGGGCGGGAGTGAGTGTGCTGGCACCAGCATCGCCTACCGGGACGACAACGTCCTGCACCGGGACGGTCGGCCGGAATTTCTACACCGTCACCGGAGTCGCGCCGGGTGCCTTCGGCACAGTGACCTTCGACTTCGCCGCGCCGAGCGCCGTGGGCGTCACCTACAATGCGTCGGCGGTGCTGGGCTCGGGACCACGCTAGGTTTTGCCTGCAAACCAGGGAATGTTTTTAACTATGAAGCAAACTTTCTTCTTCCTACTTACCGCGGCGGCGCCCTCCCCCGCCCTCCTTGCTGCGACGTTGATCTACAGCAACTCGACCACCGACACGGGCATCGGCACCAACTACAGCGCCAATGGTCTGGTGGAGGCTGGAAACCACATTACCTTCGGCAGCACGGAGCGCTTGCTGACCACCGGCCGGTTCCAGATCTACAATGAGGGCGCGGCCGTCACTTCCGACGCCACCTTGCGTCTATACAACATCACCGGCAATACGCTGGGCTCGATGATTGGCTCCTACACGCTGTCGGGCGTCAACTTCGCCGCCGGAACCGGCAACAACCTCCAAACCATCACCTTCGCCTTGCCTCAGGTCGCCGTCGGCAACAACATCGTGTGGACACTGGCTTTCAACAACGGCTCCTTTTTCGACCTGCTGCTGTTCCGCCCGCCCGCGGTAGGGTCTGCGGGCCCCGACGCCTGGTGGAACACGGGTAGTGGTCTCGTCAACGTAACTCCACCGGGAGAGGACCTGCGCTACAACGCCGAGTTCCTGGCCGAAGCCCAGGTCCCCGAGCCGGCCACGCTTGCGTTAACCGGCTGCGCGCTCGCCGCGCTCGCCTACCTCCGACGGAAAAGGTCCGGTAGGGACGATCATTCGTCAAAGCCGCTCGCGGTTGGTGGGTCAGTGAAGTTTCTGTTGCTTGGGGCGCTCGCTGTCAGCGCCCACGCGGCGACGATCACCCACTTCGCGAGCGCGGTCTCGGTGGTGACAGCCGGAGCGGAATTTCAGAATCAATTTAACCTCGGCCCAGGATTGGCGAGTAATTCTTCCGCACTGGGCATTTTTAATGGGCAGGGTGCGGCTGAATCCTCCGCCTCGTCTAACCTCTCGACTGGTTATCTCCGCGCGGCGGTCAATGCCGTCACCTACTCGCAGCCGGGAGACACCTCTTCTACCCGTGCCGTCGCGAGCTTCGGCGATACGTTCCGTTTCTCGGGAAGCGTCGCGGCCGGCGACGCCGTCAGCTTCATCTTGCTGGTGAGCGGAACGTACCAGCCGTCGCCCTTATTCTCCCCAGACGGCAATCAGAGTCTGATCGAAATCCAGATCCGGACCCCTGGTGGGCTTACGGTCGGGGGACTCACCGGAGACTCGTCGATCATCGCCCGGCGGGCCTACCGGATCGGCCCTGGCTCCAATCAAAATAGCATCTGCGCGAACGCTGCGTGCAGTGCGACCACTCTGGAAACGATTGAAGTGATCGAGACCTTTCCCCAAGTCATCCAGTTCGATTTCGTGCCCGGAGGCGACTTCGACTGGGAGATCTTTTTCCGGCTTGGTGCCACGCTTCCTGATCCAGATTTGGTTTTTGCGGCCGATTTTAGTCATACCGCTGCCGTAACCTTCGTTGGTCCAACGGCCCAATCGGGCTCCGGCGTCTTTCCGGGCACGATCCCCCTCACGTCGTCTGTCCCCGAGCCGAACGCCTTTTGGCTCGTTGGCGGCGCGTTCGTTTTCCTATTGCGTCATCGGGTTGATAGCCCACGTGGATTGAGTTCGACTAAATTCTAAAGTCTAAGATTCGGAGAAGATAGAAAACTATCAGGATTTCCAGCAGGATTTCCAGTGCCGGGCACATTGTCGGGGACCGAAACAGGATTTCCAGTGCCGGTCAGTGCGCCGGGATAAACCGGCATATGGTAGGGGATCAAAGAGCCCTACAGGAAAGGAATAGCGAAACCATTCTGGCCTCGAGTTTTGCGTTGGTTATCGTGAGGTAATGAGCGAAGCGTAAACAGAGGGAACGATGGGCTGGGGGATAGCGCTCCGAAAAACTTGTTTGCGGATGCTGACCTTGTTGTCTGAAGGGGAAGGCACCACCTGAATCGGCCGCTAGCGCGAGGCCGGGCGGGGTCCCACGTAGTCGAAGAGCCCAGCACGCCCTCCTTCTATCAAGGGGGAAACCATAGGCACGAGAACCCAATCTTCAAAGACCGGAGGCCTCCGTATTGGCTGCCGCAGGGCAGTCCGGCCCAGGAAGGCCCAAAGCCGAAGCTGGATAGGAACGGGACGGAGGGGTCGGAATCCGCCCCAAACCCCGAATATAGTACCGCTGAAGGAGCCGAACCAGGGAAGGTTAGGCCGACCGGAGGAGGTTTTGGAGGGAAGGGCGGGTCCCAAGGAGAACCGCGACAAATCCTACACGGACCCAACGCAGAGCGGGCCCCAATCCAAGAGACGGGCGTGTCACCAGGATTAGTGGCGGTGCGCCAGAGGGCGCAGGAAAGGAAGA
>JAYVRS010000338.1:0-2095 GCA_043776185.1 Bryobacteraceae bacterium
GCGGGCGCCAAGGTGATCATCACCGACGTGCAGCGAAATCAGGACCATCGTACCGAGACCAACGCGTCGGGTGTGTACCGGGTGATTGAGCTGACGCCCAGCGTTTATCGCGTGACGGTGGAAGCGGCGGGTTTCCGCATGTACGTGCTTGAATCGCTGCCGCTTTCCACGCTGCAGAACGCGACGGTCAATATCAAGTTAGAGATCGGCTCAGTGACGGAGAAAGTGGAAGTGACCGCCACCGGCCCCCTGCTGGAGGCCTCGAACGCCACGTTGAGCACAGTGGTGGAGAACAAGAAGATCATCGACCTGCCGCTCAACAACCGGAACATCTATTCGCTACTCCGATTGGTACCGGGCATTACGCCTTCGACACCGAACTCGGAGAGCGACTTTTTTACGAGTACGATCCGCTTCTCGATCAACGGCGGCAAGGAGTCGCTGAACGACATCCAACTCGATGGCGTAACGGCCATGGTGCAAAGCGATATCCAGGGCATTTATGGCGCCTCCGCCATCCCTTCGGTGGAAGGTATCCAGGAGTTTCGGGTGCAGACCAACTCTTACACGGCCGAGTATGGACGCAGCGGTGGCGGCCAAGTAACCATGCTGACCAAGTCCGGCAGTAACCAATTCCATGGCAGCGCGTTTGAGTTTCTACGCAACAGCGCCATGGACGCCAAGAGCTTTTTCCTGAACCGGTCGAACGGACGCAAGGCGTCTTTCCAACAGCATCAGTATGGCGTGAGCACGGGCGGGCCGATCAAGAAAGACCGGACCTTCTTCTTCGCCTTGTATGAAAAGAGGCTTGTGAAGTCGGGGAGCTTTGCGCAATTCACCGTTCCCACCGCGCAGCAGCTCGGTGGCGATTTTTCGAACACCCGCAATGCCAACGGCGGCGTTCGCGCCATTTTCGATCCCTTCTCCACGCGCACTAACCCCGATGACGCCACCAAGTTCATTCGCACTCCGTTTGCGGACAATCGCATTCCCGTGGCGAGGTTCGATCCCGTGGCGGTGAACGCCGTGAAGCTGTGGCCCACGCCCAACCAGCCCGGCTCGCTGAACGCCAACCAGAACAATGTGGCGATCCAGAAAGTGCCCCGCTCGCCCACCGATCGCGTCGACTTCAAGGTGGATCACAACCTCAACCAGAACCGGCGCATGTTTGTCCGGTACAACCGCTTCAAGCAAGCCACGGCTGCGGCAGACTTCTGGGATAACGGCGCCGCGCCTTCCGACGGCATCATGTATTGGGGCTCGCATAACGCGGCCATCGACTACACCGAAACCATCGGTGCCAGTACGGTGCTCACGGTCCGCGGCGGCCTGAGCTTGTTCGACGCCTGGCGCCCGGCCTTCACTTACGGCTACGACGTCACCAAACTAGGGTTGCCTGCTTCTTTGCAGGAAGTGACGCTCAAAACCGGCGCGCCGCGCATCCCGCGGTTTGACGTCCAGGACTTCACCTCGATCGGGCCCAACAACGGCTCCACTTATAAGAGCAACAATGTCTCTTACACCGTCGTCGGCAACTTGAGCCGCATCTCCGGCAAGCACAGCATGAAGGTGGGTGCGGAGTGGCGCACGTTCGGCCTGGGCTTCGCGCAATTCGGCAGTTCGCCCGGCAACTTCTCTTTCACTCGCTCCATGACGCAAGGGCCCGACCCGCGCGTCGCCGGCAATGGCGACGGCCTCGCCTCGTTCCTGCTCGGCACCGGCACCGGCGGCCAGGCCACCCATCGCATCAAACCCGCCGACCTGAGCCGATACTACGCCGTCTACGCGCAGGATGATTACAAGGTGAATTCGAAGCTCACCTTGAATGTGGGGTTGCGTTGGGAGATCGAAGGCTCGAACACCGAGCGCTACGACCAGCAGACGGTCATGGATCCCTTCGCCAAGAACCCGCTTTCGGACAAGACCGGACTCGATCTGCGCGGCGTCTATCTCTTTGCCGGCGACAACCAGACCCTGGGCCGCCGGGGCGTGCGCGCCGCCGAGCACAAATTCAATCCGCGCATCGGCATCGCCTATCAGATGAACGCGAAGACGGTGATCCGCTCGGGATACGGCATCTTCTACGGCGTGCCGA
>JAYVRS010000339.1:0-2094 GCA_043776185.1 Bryobacteraceae bacterium
AGTGACATCGACATCTTCGATGGTGTCATGCAAATACCCAGCCGAAATTACGACGGCGGGGCAGCCGGCGGAAGCCAATAGGTGGGCCACCTCGGTCAGGTGATTAATGTAGGGCGTCGCTTCTACGTCTTTGCGGCGGTGGCGGCGATGGGCGGTGGCGGCGTAGTGCGCAGCGCGGGTGACCAACTCGATATCAGTCATCTAACGGCGCTCCCTCAAAACGTAAGTTCACGATGACGTCGCTGCCGGCCTCGGCATGGTGACGTACGTGTAAGTTGCGCTGCTCGGCGTCGTAGCGCCAGGTGTGCTTGGTGACGGATTCCACGGTAACAGGCGCGTTGACGTGGTGGACCACCCATTCATAGTCCCGACTTACTTTGGTCTCTGCCTCCAAACGCAAGTAAGTGCCGGCGGGTGAGGCGTGGAGCTGGGTCCACTGGGCAGTGTCGCTTTCGTAGATGAAGAATTCGCCGCCCAGCTTGGGGTAGTAATGCATCTCATAGACCCCTTTACGGGCCAAAGGCACCAGTGCGCCGTTCTTGGCGAAGACCGGTAGGCCGGGTCCTTCGATTTGATGAGTCTGGCGGCCAGGGTAAGTGCGGTTGGTGCGTAAGTCCGTCCAAAGGCCCATGGGAAGACGCAGGGCGCGGGGTGCGCCCGGCGCAATGAGTAACTCGTCACCGAGCATGAAGGCGTCGGCCTGGGCTCCGGCCTCCAGGTCGCCAGGATATTGCAGCGGTATCGGACGAATTACGGGATAGCCGCGATCCTTCACCTCCTGCAAGTAAGTCACCAGGTAAGGCTCGAGTGACCGGCGCAGAGGAGTGTCGTCGCCCAGCATGAGGGGCATATAGTCGCACCACAATTCGCGGTGTTCGCGACAATCGACGGCTGGAGTGACTAAGCCGGCCAAACTGGCATGGATGACGGCGGGAACAGAGAGCGGCAAAAGCGTCGCATAGGGCGGTTTCGACAGCGGATTCAATCCAGATGCATGTTGACGAGCCATGAACCAGCGCTGCGGGACGATATCCAAGTGGCGCTCATAAATGTCCTTCAGCCGGGGGCCTAGATAGAAAACGTACTCTACTAAGTCGGGCGCACCGCCCTTTACTTCAAAGCCAGCGGTGAGATCAAAGGTATAGGGCCCGCCGGCGAAGAAGACCCCGTAGCCGCGGCTGGAGATCGCAAGGGCGGCGGAGGCACTTACTTTTTCGCCACGCGCGTCCAAACGCAATTGGGGACGGGGGCCCAGGCCGTATATCCGCTCTTCCGGCAGCAGCGAGCGATCGACGGTGGCGGGGGTGATGGATTCCCAATTCGTCAGCCACAATCCTCGGCTAATATCGAAGACCCGCAGACGGAAGGCGGCGGGGTCTAACTCGATGGACAAGCTGGCGGTCTTGATGAGCAGATGCGATTCACGCTCAGAGATCTGATACTTAACGGTTTCGCCGATAGCCGCGGAAGGAGTAAGTAGGGCCCCGAAGCGGCGAGCTACCCGAAAGCTCTTGTCAGAGATCCACTCGATCTCAGCCGCGCCATCGTCGCGCGCGAAGCGGATGGTGTTGCCGTCGCGGGTTTCGGCCGCCAGATGGCAGCTGATGAGGAACAAGGTTGGAATGGGCCTGATCATCCAACGCGGACCAGTTGAGATTGTTGTTCGCCAGTTACTTGAGCACTGGTTTCTCCGACATAAACATTTACTTCCGAGCGAATACCAAATTCGGGTAAGTAGATACCGGGCTCTACCGAAAAGCACGTGCCGGGAATAAGGCTGCGCGTGTCGTGAGTTTCGAGGTTATCCATGTTGGCTCCCGAGCCATGGACATCCTCCCCAATGGAGTGGCCCGTGCGATGGAAGAAGTAATCGGCAAAACCGGCCGCGCGAATTACTCCGCGCGCGGCGTCGTCGATCTGATAGCCCTGCAAGCCGGGGGCCGCGAGAGCGCTGGCTTGGCGGCGCGCTTCCGTGACGACGTTAAAAACGTTCTGTACACGATCGGGCGGCACGGCGCCATAGTAACCGGTCCACGTGACGTCGTAGTAGACGGAGCCCGGATGGGCGAGCTTGGCCCAAAGGTCGATTAGCAC
>JAYVRS010000340.1:0-6736 GCA_043776185.1 Bryobacteraceae bacterium
TACGAGCCGGGGGTGGAGACGGCGCGGCCGGTGCATGCTTATGTGACGTTCTACCAGGGATCGTCGAAGGCCTTTGAGACGAAGCCGTTGGGAGCGGTAGCGACGACGGCGAGCCGGCTGAAGACGATCCCGCTGAGCTTTCGTTTTTCGCTGGGGAACCTCGATGCGGGCGAGTACCTTTGCCAGGTGACGGTGGTGGATGCCAACGAGCGCAAGACGGCATTTTGGCAGGCACCGATCATGATCGTCCCTTGAGGCGGCGCATTTTCGGGAACGGGAGGAGCGGATGTTACGTCATCTGGCAATGGAGGCTTCCCGTGGGTATGCGCTTTGGATTCATTACGGTGGTGACGGTGGGCCTGCTGTTGGGACAGTTCCGGAGGACCGGCGAGCCCGCAAAGACGCAGCCGCCTGCGACAACTGAACCGGCTAAGCCGGCAGCTTCACCAACGGACTCGCCGACGTCGGGTTGGCGGCGCGTGGGCGAAGCTCCCCGTGCGGCGCGGCCGACACTGGAGCCTTCCAGCAGCGCTCCCGTCACAGCAGGGGCGCCGCCCGAAACGGTTGGCGATTCGGTTATTTTTCGCACGGAGACGCGCGAAGTGAATGTGACCTTTTCGGCGACGGGGCGCAATGGCGGCGCGCTCTCTGACCTGACGAAGAACGACGTCGAGGTCTATGAGGACGGAGCACTGCGCACGATCACGCACTTTTCGCGGGACCGCGATTTGCCGCTGACGCTCGGCATTATCGTCGACCTGAGCGGCAGTCAACGGGGACTGTTCCGGAAGAATCGCCGCGAGGCGTTGGCCTTTCTGCGTCAGGTGCTGAAGCCACGGGATAAGGTGTTTATCGTGACGTTTGGCAACGGCATTCGGCTGGTGCAGGACGACACCAGTTCCTTGCGCGACATTGAGGATTCGGTGGGTGGATGGGAGGATCAGTTTGAGGGCGAGATGTGGAGTCCGCGGCCCGGGTCGCCCATCTATGACACTTTGGGCGAGGTGATTAAGCGCAAACTCGATGGCCGCGAAGGTCGCAAAGCGCTGCTGGTGATTTCGGATGGCGAGGACACCAATAGCCGCACGGAGGCTTCCTACGTTACGGAACGTCTGCAAACCGCCGATACGATGGTTTATTGGTTGAAGACGGAAAACACGCTGCGCGGCGGACGTGGCCGGGGCATCGCAGGCATCATTTTCGACAAGGTTGAGTCGGGAAGCTTGGTGCGGAAGATGCGTAAGGTGGCCATCGAAACGGGGGGACGGGTGTTTGAGGACGAGTCACTCGATGCGCAGTTTCGGCGCATGGAAGAGGAGTTGCGCACGCAATATGCGCTGTCGTTTGCGCCGGGTAGGACGGTGGGCGATGGCAGTCTGCATACGTTGGAATTGCGCCCAGTGAACACGTCCAGCAAATTGCGGCACAAGCCCAGCTATCGGGATAGCGGGACCTAACCGATGCGCGCCTAGAGGGGATCGCCTTCGAGGTTGGCGGCCATGGAGCGATTCGCCGCATGGATGCGGTGGGGCCCGTAGCAGAGCAATCGCAAGATGGGAGTCGGGCGGGTATACCAGCTCCCCCAGGAGAGCGGCGTATCGCCGTTCATGTCCACGGCATCCACTTGGGCTCCGGCAGAGATGAGGATCTGGACGGCCTCTTCGTCGCCGAAGGCGGCGGCGCGGTGGAGGGGAGTTTCGCCCTTGGTACGGCAATCGCGCATGAAGCCCCCGGTCTCGACGCCGGGCTTGGTGGCTACATGGGGGTTGGCACCGTGAGCGAGCAGGACGCGCATCACGAGATTGCGGCTGAGCCGATCGGCGGTGCAGAGGGCGGCGTGCAAGGGGACCTCTCCGGTGTCGGGCAGCGGATGGTTGGGGTCAGCGCCGTTTTCCACGAGGAACTGGGTGAGGCGCCAATGGCCGTGAAAGCTGGCTCCGTTGAGGTCAAGGTTTTCGCCGAGCCAGGATAGCTGGGCGCCATGGGCGAGGAGGTGCCGAATGGCGCTGACGTCGCCGTAGTAGGCGCACCAGCGCATAAGGTCGGGCGTGGGCTGGCCGCCGTGCGCGATCAGGTCGAAGAGGACGTCGGTGCGGCCACTTTCGATCTCGGACAACAGCTCAGCTTCGGATTTCAATTTTCGATTGGCCATCGTGGCCATCATAAGTGATATCTTCAGGCCTTAAGGAGTTCATCGTTTGAAGCTATTGCGGTTCCGTTTGGGAAGTGAGATTCATACGGGCGTGTTGACCGATGAGGGCGTGGCCCCGGTGACCGAGATCAATGCCAAGCAGGGGACGCGCGTGCCGAATGACTTGTTGGAGATCATTCAAGGCCACACAGTGACGCAGCTCGACGCGCGGGGCGTGCGGACCATCCCCTACACCGAGGTGACGCCGCTGCTTCCCTACCCCGTGCCGCCCAAGATCTGGTGCATCGGGCTCAACTACAAGACCCACGCGGTGGACATCAACGCCGTGCAGCCGGAAGAGCCCGGCAGCTTTATGAAGCCCACGGCTTGCCTGATGGAGCCCGGCGGCGTGATTGAGCTACCCCCGCTCGAAGTGAGCAATGACGTGGATGCCGAAGGCGAGTTGGGGCTCATTATCGGGCGCGACTGCCGCTATTTGGAGTCGGGCGATGTGGAGAGCGTGATCTTCGGCTACACGACGACGCTGGATCTGACGGCACTCGATGTGTTGCGCAAGAACCCGCGATACCTGACGCGGGCCAAGAGTTTCGACACGTTTTTCAGCTTTGGACCGGTGGTGGTGACGCGTGACGAAGTGGCCGATGTGGATGCGCTGGTGGTGAATACGGAGCACAACGGCGCGGTGTTTTCAAGCGATGTGGTGGCCAACATGCACACGCGGCCCTATGAGATTGTGCGCTTCCACAGCAACTATATGACGCTGCAAGCGGGCGACATCATCTCGACGGGCTGCCCGAAGGGCGCGCGGATTCAGCCAGGCGACCGTGTCGCCGGGCGCATTGACGGCGTCGGGAAAATTACGGCGACGGTGGCCCCGGCGCGGCGTGAGCGGCGCACTTGGTTGGGTTAAGCGCTAAACTGAGAAGTAGATGAAGCGTTTTATTTTTTGGGATTACCCACGTGCCAGCTTTCCCTACGACATCATGGTCGCCTTGATTCTGGCCTTCATCTTTCTCACTCCGGCGGATATTTTTCGGGATAAGCCGCGAGCGAGCGATGTAGCCATGCTGCCCGGCGGCATCTACATGATTGGCCCCGAGGAATTGGTCGGCAAACCCGAGGCCGAACGTCGGCAACGCGCCGCCGAACTGATCCGCAAACGCTATCACGAGAACGTGACGGTGCTGAAAGTGGAACCTCATGTGGGAGCCGAGCAGGAAGTGAAAGGCTTCATGGCGTACACCAAGCGTTAGGCTGGTGCGTCTACCCGGATTGTGAAGATACTGCTTCTTACTTTGGTGGGCATGAGCTCACTGGTGGCGGCGACGCTCGAAAGCTCGCTGGCCAAGCTGAACGCCAACTCCGCGAGCTTCGCCGGGATGACCGCTTCCGTCAAGCGCACGCAGCACACCGCCATCATCAACGACGATGCGCGCGAGGCCGGGCGGATGGCGATGAAACGCAGCAAGGGCAAGGTGGCGGTGCTGATCGATTTTACGGAGCCCGAGCCCAAGGCATTCTCCTATCGCGATAAGCGCGTGGAGATGTATCTGCCCAAGATTAATACCTTGCAGATTTATGACACCGGCAAGTTCGATACGGCGCTGACGCAGGGCCTGCTGATTGGCTTCGGCACGTCGAGCAAGGAACTGGCCTCCAACTACGACGTGAAGTGGATGGGCGATGAGAAGTTGGGCGCGCATCTGGAGCTGACGCCGAAGTTGGCTTCGACGCGGGAGCATATCAAGAAGATTGAGATGTGGCTCGACGCCGGTGACGGCTATCCGCGCCAGGTGAAGATCCACCAGCCATCCCACGATTACATGCTGATCCAATACGCCGATCTGCAAATGAGTTCCGCGCTGACCGATGAGCAGGTGCGTGTCAAAGCGCCCAAGAACGCCAAGAAAGAATATCCCCTTAAGTAAGAGAGTGTGAAACCGGACCGGCTCAGTTTCATCGACTGGACACGCGGCTTGGGCGCGTTGATCATGCTGCAAGGGCACGCCTTTCACAGCTTCACCCACCCTTCGCTGCGCGAATCGCCGGCTTTTATTTACTCGCAATTTGTGGGCGGCATGCCGCCGGCCATCTTCTTATTTCTGACGGGCGTCACGCTAGCCTTTCTGATGGATTCGCTGGAGCGCAAGGGTCTCTCAAATGGCCAGCGCATCCTGGGCGCGTTGAAGCGTTCGCGGTATCTGTTCCTGCTGGCTTTCGGGTTTCGCATTCAGATGTTCCTGTTCGGGTGGCCGCGCCCCTGGGAAGACATCTTCAAGGTGGACGTGCTCAACTGCATGGGCTTTTCGGTGGCAGCATTCTCCTTGATGGCGGTCTTCCCGACGGCGGAGCGGGCCCGGCTGGCAGCGGCGCTGGGAGCGGCGATCGCCATCGCTTCGCCGTTAATCGCACAACTCGATTGGAGCGGCATTCATCCCTTGCTGCGGCAATACTTCGTGCCCGATGGCGTGCTGTTCGGATTTTTCCCTTGGGCGTCGTTGCTGGCCTTTGGGCTGGCGGTGGGCTGCGCCATCCGGTTGACGGCGGTGGAGAACCTGAACCGCTTGCTGCAATGGATCGCCGTGGGCGGATTGCTGGCGATCTATATGAGCCAGTACCTGTCGAACCTGCCTTTTTCGCTTTACGCCAAGAGCGAATTCTGGATCGATAGCCCTTGGCTGATCTTCATCAAGACTGGAATCTGCATGCTGCTGTTGGCCACGGGCTACGTCTGGACACAGTACATTGCCAAGCCCGGCTGGAGTTGGATCCGGCAGTTGGGGACGACGTCGCTGCTGGTCTATTGGGTGCATGTGGAGCTGGTTTATGGGCGCTGGTTTTGGTATTGGAAAGAAAATCTCACCATTGGGCAAGCGAGCTTGATGGCCCTGCTGGTGATTGTAATGATGGTGGCGTTGTCCTATACGCGCACGAATTGGGAACGGCTGAAGCCGGGTTGGGTGCCGGCGATGGCTGATTTCCGTAGCCGCAGTTGAGCCTAGTGCTCTGACCGCGTGATTTATAACTTGCTCTAGCCCCCGGCTGACAGCCCGGGGATGAAAATGCTAGGGGTGCCCGGCCACCAAGCGGAGCAAGCTCTCAGAAAATAATGGCGGGGGAGCGAAGCAATATAGCGCCGAGAATTTCGAAACCAGGGACTTGTCCGCCATCAGATAAGGCTTGAGGGGCGAATTTGCTTGGGCAAGCGTATCGTCGGGTTGCCGCTGGATCATCGCGGGCAGGCGTTCGCAGAGGAAGCCTTCAGGCGATATCGCATAGCCCACGGCCAAAGTATCGAAGGGATTAAATCCATCCGTCGCCAGATTTTTCCGCCAGAAATCTAACCAATCCTCAGATGCATCGAGAATCCATCCGAGGGAGGCATTCGACGCGCGAAGCGACTTCAGGTCCGGCTGTCGAAGCCAGACTTTCGAGGAGATTTCCCAAGGCGCAAGAATCAATGGCACGCCCGAGTTCAATAACACCTGAAAACCTTCGGAATCTAATTCGAAGTTGAAATCACGGAGCGGCTGGACAGAAGGCCCGGTGGAAAACCTCTGGTTCGGTCGCCGTCCGGCTACGGCCACGATACTGACGATTCGCTTGGCCAGCTCGGGATGATTTCTCAGGACCGTGGCGACATTCGTGGCGGGGCCGAGCATTAAAATCGTGATTCTCTCTCTGCGAAGGGCGGCGGCCATCGCTCGCGATGCTGCTGTTTCGATACCGAGTCCGGCGGACGCCGCCGCGCCCCGGTACACGAGAAGGCCGCGCGGGCCGAAGTCTCGCACCAGACGTTGCGCGATCGGGAAGCCCTCGTGGAGCGGAGCGTTGCCGAACACCACACTGACTCCGCGTACTTTGAGTGCCGTCGAATGAAACGCCTGTAACAGGGCGAATCCGTCATCCACCTCGTGGCCGCCCCGGGCTACCGATGGGTCGGTGTCGATCCACACCGGGTTTGCCGCGAAAACCGTCGGGGCCCCCATGAGCAGTAAAAACGCCACTTTCACGCGCTGCGCTCCCCAACCACCAAGCTCTTCGACAAACACAACAGTTCCATCTTTCTTTCGAGGCCAAAGACCACCGGGAGCTGGGCCACGCCGATCAACCGCCGCATGATCTCCACCCCCGCGAACTTTTGAATCAACCTCCGATCCACCGCGACCCGATCGGCGTAACGATTCAGGCTATGGTCGATTTGGGCTTGTGCGTGACCGCTCAGGTAGAGGTGAGCCACCATAATGCCGAGGTCCCATTCCGGTGGTCCGAAAAAACAAAATTCGGGATCGATGACGTAAATCCGGCCCCTCGCTTTCAGCCAACTTCCGGGGTAGTAATCGCCGTGAATCAAGCACCCGCCTGGGGCGGGGTGGAGGTAGCGCGCTCCGAGCGCCGCCACTTCGCGAGCGTAGCGGGTGTCGGTCCGCAGGTCGTTGGCGAGGCGGCCCAGGCCGGGCGTAATCGCATTGAGGTCGAGCCCATTGCCCGGGCGGAGCGGTAATTCGAAGATGTGCTCGTGATTAAGAGCGCGCATCTCCGCATTGGCAAACAACGGTCGCAATTCTGGCGCACGGATAGATT
>JAYVRS010000341.1:0-2090 GCA_043776185.1 Bryobacteraceae bacterium
CGGCGAATCGGCTCGGGAAGCGTCTGGCCCTTGAGCAGAGGAGCCAGCAGGGGGGCCAGGAAATGACGGCGTGGGATGTGCATAAGCGGGATTTGGTTAGAATAGCCTGTTTTTCAGGCCAATCCGGCAGTGAGCCCAGAAGTGTGAAAGGATTAACCGGAATGGATAAGATCACAAATCTAACGCACGTCTCCAAGGTGGCCCAGTGGCGACTACTCGCGCTGCTGGTGGCGGCGGTGTTTATCAACTACATTGACCGGTCGAACCTGTCGGTGTCGGCGCAGGAGATCACGCGGGAGCTTTCGTTGTCGCCCTCCCAGATGGGCATGCTGCTCTCCGGCTTTTTCTACACCTACGCGGCCTGCCAACTGCTCTCGGGCTGGCTGATTGACCGCTTCGAAGTACATTTGGTTTTCGGCATCGGCTTCCTCATCTGGTCGCTGGCCACGGCGGCGACGGGCTTTGTCGGTGGCTTCTATAGTCTGATGGGCTTTCGATTGCTGCTGGGCTTCGGCGAGTCCGTCGCTTACCCGGCCTTCTCCAAAATCATTGCCAGCGATTATGAAGAGAGCCAACGCGGGATGGCCAACGCGCTGATTGACGCGGGCTCGAAGTTGGGGCCCGCCTTAGGGACCCTGGTGGGCGGACTGATTGTGGCTAAGTACGGCTGGCGAGCGCTGTTCTTCATCCTGGGCTTCGGTGCGCTGCTCTGGCTGCCTTTCTGGATGATCTGGGCGCCGCGTAAGAGTAAAGTCCACGTCCATGAGAACTCGGCGCTACCGGTGCACACTTACATGCCCAGCATGTGGGAGCTGTTACAGATCCGCTCGGTGTGGGGCTCGTTTTTTGGACTTTTCGCGATTAACTACACCTGGTATTTCATGGTCACCTGGTTCCCGTCTTACTTAATCAAAGCCCGTCACTTCTCCACGGAGCGCATGGCCGTGCTGGGGTCGATTCCGTTTCTGATGATCGGCGTCGCCGCCGTGTTAGCCGGCTGGTGGGCGGACCGGCTGATTTCGAAGGGTGGCAGCCCCACCAAAGTGCGTAAGTCGTTTATCGCCGGCGGACTGTTACTCAATACGCTGATGCTCCCCGCCAGCATGGCCGAGAGCGACACGCTTTCTTTGGGCCTGTTTTTCGCGGCTTGTTTCGCCCTAGGGCTAACCACCGCCAATCACTGGGCGGTAACCCAAACCATGGCCGGGCCTCTGGCTGCCGGCAAGTGGACTGGCATGCAAAACGCCTTCGGCAACATCGCCGGAGTCGTCGGGCCTTATTTAACCGGCGTCATCGTCGAGCGCACCGGCTCTTTCTATTTAGCTTTTGTGACCGTCGCCGTAGTCGTCGTGCTGGGCGCGGCGTCGTTTGTCTTTGTCATCGAAGACATCAAGCCGATCCACTGGGGACCCAAGCGGGCTACTTAGTTGAGTCCTTCGGGCAATTCAGCAGGCGGATTCTCAAAGACCGTGCGGCCTCCAAAGAGCGGGGCGACGAGCGGGTTGGGGTCCGGGATCGACTCTCGTCCCGAGGCCAGAAACGTGAGAGCTTGCGCGATCGCCGCGAAACCTGTGGCTTGCGTGGCCGCCGGACCCTGCGGTACCAGAAAGGAGTGCGGATTGGCATCCACCCCAGGCACCAGGCTGCGGACAATGTCGTAGCGATACAGCGAGGTCTGCTCGCGCAGATTCGCCGCGCGAATCAGGCGCGTGGTGGAGGGGTTGGCGGCGGTCTGGTCGCCCAGGGCCATCTGAAACAGAATCCGCTTAATGCCATTGCCGGGCAAGGTGGCCGACCTCAGATGACGGGCGTAGAAGATGGGCGCGCCGGGGTTCTCGAGCCACTCGGTACGGTCCCAGAAGTCTTGGATCGCTCGCGCACCGGGCACACTCAGCACGCTGACGGCTTGCCAACGCAGCGGCATCTGATCGACGAAGCCCAAGCCGCGGTTCAGCAGCACCGGTTGCCGCAAGCCCAGCGCCACCAACGCGACCAGTTGAAAGCTAGGCGAGGTGCTCAACCGGCCGGTCTCACTGGCCGAACCGGGCGGCACGTTGAGCACCGCTGAGGTTACGTCCGGTTCGACGGCC
>JAYVRS010000342.1:0-2089 GCA_043776185.1 Bryobacteraceae bacterium
TGCGGGCTAACCAAGGATCAGCAGGCTCAGTTTGCCGCCGGACCCTGCCCTGAAATTACAGATCGCGTCACCACCATCGAGTCCGATTGGCACGACATCGACGGCGTCGTCGACCATCTACGCAAGCTGCGCGGCGTGGCCAAAGTCAATCTGGTTGGCTGGTCGCTCGGCGGTCCGCGTGCCGGAGGCTATGCCGCCCAGCATCCTGAAAAAGTATCGCGCATGGCCCTGCTGGCCCCCGCCTATCCCCGAGGCCGGGCCCCAGCAACCACGGCGAGCGCGCCGCGCGGTGCGCCTTTCAACACCCAATCGCGAGCCGAGTTCGACGCCAACTGGGACCGTCAACTGGGTTGCGCCGACCAGTTTGAGATGGCCGCCCGCGAGTCCGTCTGGGCCGAGATGCTAGCCGCTGACCCGGTAGGCGCCACCTGGGGCACCGGAGTTCGCCGCGCGCCCAACGTCTCCACGGAAGGCAAAGGATGGAACGCCGAAGTAGTGGCCAAGATGCGCATCCCCGCGCTATTCGTCGCCGCGGCCAACGACAAGCAAGTGCCGCTCGAAAGCGTCCGCACGCTCCACGCTGACTACGGCGCCACCGAAAAAGTCTTCGTCGATCTAGCCTGTTCCTCGCACAACGCGCTGTGGGAAAAAAACCATCTACTGCTCTATCGCGCGTCGCTCGAGTGGTTCAGCAAAGGCACGGTAAATGGCAGCGCCAGCGGCTCATTACGCCTGGGCTATTAGTCTCGCTCGCACATATTACAACTGCGAAGGCGTTCGCCGGGCACCGTGCCTCACGTGGAGAACTCTCACGCTCTCTCCGAAAATTGCGAAATAAATCCGGTAGACATTGCGGTGGCGGCCACAAAATAGTTGCCGAATCGACCGCTTCCCTGTCGAAAGGGAAGGCGCGGTCGGGCATCGCTCAGGAAACTCCGCCAGCGACTGAATGGCGTGCTCGATCCGATCCACCCAGACCGCGCGACGATCAAATGCGTGGAGGTCGATCCATCGGTCGATTCGGTTCAGGTCTTGTTTGGCTCGCGGTGTGAGCTCAACGCGAAAGACTATGCCGGGCCCGCAGTTCCGTGAAGTATTTCTCGGCGGGTGTCGCTAAGCCGGCTTCGGCTTGCTCCAATCCTTCATGGATTGCCGCAGAAATCTCCGGAAAGTCCGGATCGCTTTCATCCAACGGTTCCTCTACTTGTACTTGCTCAAGCCAACTGTCGTCCTCCCGAATCAGCTGTTCGACGTAGGCAGCCATCGTCATTCCCTCGGCGCGCGCCCTCGACCGTACCTGTTCCTCGAGCTCCGGCGAAATGGTCAGCGTCATGGAAGTTCTCCTATCCCAATTATAGGACCTACACCCGAAAGTCATCCGTCCGCCAGACCTGGATCGCTTGCTTAATGGCCTTTTGCTCTAGCTTCTCGTTAATTGCCCGCTCCGCTAACGAACCCACTTCGCCATCGCTGGCAAATCGCAAAGCCACCAGTTGCGACTCCGTCAACTCGCCCCAACGCGCCTTCACCGTCGCCGGCAGCAAGGGCACAATCCGCAAGCGCTCTTCGAGCCGAATCAGCCGGTCCTGCACTTTGAGCGCGTAGAGGCGAGTGGTGAGCAACCACAGGATGAAGGCACCGCCCAGCACCACCGCCCAGACGTTGTAGATATGCGGCATCTGCACCAGGCGCCAAATGGCCCAGATGAAGTTGAACACCAGGATGGGGGCCAGGACAAAGTGAAACTTCGGATCGAAGCGAGTGTGGTTGGAATAATTCTGTTCAGCCATCCGACGAGCATAATGGAGTCTGATGGCCAAGGCAACGCTCGAAATTACGGGGATGACATGTGCCGGGTGCCAAGCCACGGTGGAGCGTGCGCTGGCCGCCGCACCCGGCGTCACCGGCGCCCGCGTCAATCTGCTGCAGCACCAGGCCGTTATCCAATTTGACGAAGCCCGCACTTCGCCCGCCACGCTCATTGTGGAAGTCACCAAGACCGGCTATGGTGCCGCCTTGCCCCAGCAGGGCACCGCCGCCGATGCCCAGGAGGCGCTGGAAGTTCGGCGGGAGCACGAGTATCAGGAGC
>JAYVRS010000343.1:0-2089 GCA_043776185.1 Bryobacteraceae bacterium
CTTCGCCCGGTTGCGGTACCGTGCGCGGTACGGTGACGCCGGTGCGGCGGCGCGTACCCTCGTAGTTGAAGAAGAAAAACGTCTTGTTTTTGATGATGGGGCCGCTGGCGGACGTACCGAAGATGTTGTATCGCAGCGGAGGCTTCTGGGACGCAAAAAATGTGCGGGCGTTCAACTTGTCATTGCGCAGCCACTCATAGGCGGCCGCATGCCAATCGTTGGTGCCTGAGCGCGTCGTCATCAGGATCACACCGCCGCCGGTGCGGCCGTACTCCGCCGCGTAGTTGTTGGTGATCGCCTTAAACTCCTGCAGCGCTTCATTGGGCGGGTTCAGCGCGAGTTGCGCCACGCCGATCGCCATGTTTTGCGTCACGCCACCATCCAGGTGCCACATCTGGTTTTGCGACCGTCCCCCGGCCATCGAGAACTTCGGCACCTGCTCGGCACCGTCCTCCGAGGCGTAGGAGATGTTGCCCATGAGGCGCACCAAGGAAGCCGAGCGGCGGCTCGCCACGGGCATGTTGGCGATGAACTTGTTCTCGATCAACTGGCCGGTGGCACCGCTTTCCGTATCGAGCACCGGTGCCTGGGCCTGCACGCTGATCGTCTCCGTCAGGTTGCCGAGTTGGAGTTCGATGTTGATCGTGGCGGTGGTGCCGGTCTCCAGCGTCAGGCCGGAGCGGACGAACTTCTTGAAGCCTGCCTGCTCGCAGGCCAATTCGTATGGGCCTGGATTAATGAAGGCGATGTTGTAGTTGCCCGTGCTATTGGTGGTGGCATTATGCACCACACCGGTGTCCACATTGCGCAATACCAGGCTAGCGCCGGCGATGGCCGCACTTGAGTTGTCCGTTACCGACCCGGTCAGCCGGGCTTGGCTTTGCCCCAGCGCCAGGGCGGTAGAGCAGGCCATCAGAATGACAAAGCGGAACATAGAAAGCCCCCAAATTATTCGCCTAGATGATATCAAATGTGATTGGGACGTTTCGATTGCACGAAGGATCGGGACATTTCTACTCTGTCTTGACAGTTCGACACCTGGCCTTGACACCTATGAACAAATGAAATAGCATCCGCCTTACTGGGTTACCAGCACTCGTCAATCGGTCGCCAAAGGCAACAGGAGCGTTTATGATCCGCACTTTCACGGTATTGCTATGGGCGTTGACTTTCCGCACCTACGCCCAAACCACCGGGTCGGCGACCATCGTCGGGACGGTTACCGATAACACGGGCGCGGTAATCCCCGGTGCCAAAATTGCCATTTTGAACCCAGCCATGGGATTCAATTTCGCTGGCGTCACTAACAGCGATGGCTACTATTTCGTCCCCTATCTACGCCCGGGCTCGTACAACCTGACGGCGGAGTCGCAAGGCTTCAAGAAGTACGTGCGCAAGGGAATTGAACTACGCACCAACGAACAGCCCCGCATCGACATCGCGCTCGAAGTCGGTAGCGTCGCTGACTCGGTGGAAGTGGTAGGCTCAGCCCCGTTGCTCGAAACCGAAACCACCATTAGCGGCGGCCTCATGGAAGGTAAGACTATCGTCAAGATTCCCATCATGCAGAAACTTACGTTTCGCGTCCTGCCCTACCTGCCTAATTCCCAGGTCATCAACGGACTGCACCTCAACGGCCAGCGGGAACGCGCCATGGGCTACAGCATGGATGGACTCGGCGCCAAAGAGCCCGTCACCGGCGCCGTTGGCTCCACCAATCGCGTCATCACCTCCAGCCTCGACGCTGTCTCCGAAGTAAAGGCCTACTCCACCGGCATGCCCGCTGAATTCGGCCACACCGCCGGCGGCGGCCTCTCCATCATCTTCCGCGGCGGCACCAATCAGTTCCACGGCAGTCTCGAAGATCGCTTCATCAACAACACGCTGCTGCATCGCGACTACTTTGACGTCATTCGTCCTCCGACGGTGAACTACCATGAGATCTCCCTGGTCGCCAGCGGCCCGGTGCGGATCCCCAAAATCTATAACGGCAAGGACCGCACGTTCTGGCTCTTCGGGCTGGCTCGTCACCATGAACACGCTTCAGAGACCTTTATCGGCGACGTCCCCAGCCCGGGCATGCTGAACG
>JAYVRS010000344.1:0-2086 GCA_043776185.1 Bryobacteraceae bacterium
CGAATAGATCGCCAAGAACGCCGCCGGCAATTGGCCCTCGGCACGGCGGGACAGTCGCCAGACGCCGGTGAGGGCCGCTACCACCAGCACATAACGCACGCACTGTTCCACTGGATTGCCGCCTACCCCTAGCATGAGTAAGTGCGCCACGGCGGTGGTAAATGATCCGATATTTGTCCATACTCGTTCGAGCCACGGGACCTCGCCGACCTGCATCATCTGAAAATTTAGGTAACTGGTATAGTAACTCATGGCCGGATCGTTGGCACCGCTGGTGTGGGTCCTGGTAAACCAGGCCCAACCCAAGACCATCGGGGTGGACGCCGCGAGGCATTGAGCCGCCGCCCGCCACTCCCGGCGCCAGGCATACCAGGCGGGCAATAGTACGACGAGCGGCACAAAGGCGGTACGCGTGAGAAACGCCACACCAGCCAAGAGCCCGGCACCAACTGGCGAACGGCGACTCAATAGCAGACAGCCCCACAGCCAGCCGGCCCCTGTAAGATCCGCCATCAGCCGCGTTGCCGAGAGCTGGCTGTGCGGATTGACGGCCACCAGCGCGGCGAGTATGGCCGATGCCGCTGGCCCAAATTCTAGCCGCCGGAAGAGCAACCAACTGAGCGCCACCAGCACTGGCAATCCTAACCAAGTGATGGCCAAAGCTACGTTTTCGGGGGCGGAACTCCACCAAGCCGGGGCCAACATCAGCGAATAGACCGGCGGATACTTCGTTTGATAGGGCTCCGTCGGCAAATGAATCTGCCGGTAGCCCTGCCCGGTTGCCAAGCTTTTCGCGGTGACCCAGTAGATACCGTCATCGTGGTAGGCGCCGAGATGTGGCAGACCGCGGGCTTCCCAGGCCATCCACAGCCCGGGCAGCAACCCCAATAACATAATTCCCAGGTACTTTGCCACCCTTGGGAGATCGGCCTACTGGGAAGG
The DNA here is from genome assembly GCA_043776185.1 of Bryobacteraceae bacterium. GTDB lineage: Bacteria > Acidobacteriota > Terriglobia > Bryobacterales > Bryobacteraceae > JALHNI01. The sequence goes on from JAYVRS010000344.1 coordinate 943, forward strand.
TTCCGTTAGACTAGAGCGATATGCGCTGCCTTTCGCTCGTAATGACGATGTCCCTTTATGCCCAGGACATCTCCGCTCCCCGTATCCGCGCTCACGTGAAGTTTCTCGCCTCCGATCTGATGGAAGGACGGGGCGTGGGTACCCGTGGGGGGCGGCTAGCCACCGAATACCTTGCTGCAGCCTTTGCGGCCGCAGGAGTGCAGCCCGGCGGCGATTCGGTAGAGGGTCGCCGCACCTATGAGCAACAGGTGCTCTTGCGCGGCGTGACCACTCTGCCGAGTTCCGCGATCGCGTCCGGCGACACCAAGCTGCAATACCTGCGCGACTTCGTGGGGACCTCACCGCTTCAGCGCGCGGTTGAAGACCTGAAGGCCCCTGCCGTGTTTGTGGGCCACGGCATCAACGCTCCCGAATTCAAGTGGAATGACTATGCCGGTATCGACGTGCGCGGCAAGATCGTCGTTCTTTTCACCAACGAGCCTCCCTCGCAGGATGAGGGTTTTTTTGGTGGCCGGGCGCTGACTTACTATGGGCGCTGGGCTTACAAGTTTCAGGAGGCGGCACGGCAGGGTGCCCTGGCATGCCTGATTATCCACACAGACACGACCGCCGGTTATAGCTGGGAAGTCGTCCGCAATTCTTGGGGCAAGGAAGATACCCAGATTCCCGCTGACGCGGCCTTGCCGACGCTCGCTTTCTCAGGTTGGCTGACGGCCGACGGGGCCCAGCGGCTGCTGGGGCTCGATCTCGCGCCGTTGCTGACCGCCGCCGATCAACGCGGTTTTCGCTCGCGCCCGCTCGATAGAGAACTTCGGATTAACGCCCAAGCCCAGGTTCGTGACGTGCGCTCGCAGAACGTCGCCGCGATGGTGGAAGGCACCGACCTGAAGCAGGAGGCCATCGTCTTTTCGGCCCATTGGGATCACCTCGGCCTGGATGCCAAGGCGACGGGCGACGGCATCTACAATGGTGCCGTCGATAACGCCACGGGTATTGGCGTGCTCCTTGAACTGGCCCGGGCCTGGGCCGCGCTGCCGCAAAAGCCGCGTCGCACCGCGCTCTTCCTGGCCGTTACGGCCGAGGAGGGCGGCTTGCGCGGCAGCGAATACTACGGGCGTCACCCGCTAATCCCGTTGGGGAAGAC
>JAYVRS010000345.1:0-6702 GCA_043776185.1 Bryobacteraceae bacterium
GCTGGTTGGCCTTCCCCGTAAACCTCCCAAAAAGCCTGGGACGCCTCGCGGACTTGGGACTGAGAGCAGCTACCGTTAATCCAGCGGGACCAACACGACTGCAGCAACCCAGCCGCATCCCAAACCGGATCGCCCCAAGCCGCGATTTCCCAATCCAGTAGCCACACCCGGCCGTCGCGGATCAGGCAATTCTCCAGCTTCATGTCGCCATGCAGCAGGGCGCTAGGCTGCCACTCCTCGCGCAACGCGCGCAGGGCTTCGCGAAAACCCGGATAAGCCCGTAGGATGTCGAGCAAGGCCCGGTTGCCATCGTTCGAATCCCGCTCGCGCGCCACGTCCGGCTCGGTCAGCGTCAATGCCCAGGGCACCCGGTGCCGGAAACCGGCTTCCCTCGCCGTGGCCTCGGTGACACCCTGCTGATATTGAAGCATGGCCCGGGCCAGCGCCTGGGTGCTGCCGGCGGTGACCGGCACGGGCTCGGCGCGGATCAGTTCCAGCACTAACACGCGAGACTCAGGATCGTAGGCGTGGCAAACAGGCAGCAGCGAGGCCAGCATCGCGAAAGCGGGTTTCTCGCGGGCCAGCCAATAGCAATGGGCTTCCTGTTCAAAGACCGCGAGGTTCGAGGCGTCCCACATCTTCGTCTGTTTCACCCACCAACCGCGAGTCGCGCCTCCCGCGACGCGGAAGCCGCGGTTGCGGCTGAAAAAAGACGCTACCTCAAGCGGCTCGTTGAGCACCTGTGCGGGCGTCAACAACCGCCGCTCGAGGAGGTAGGGAATCACCGTAGCCGCGGAAAGAACCATCCCGTGAGATTACTGCAAGGGTGGCGGCGTCTGCCAGGCCGGGACTCTCCACACCGCGGGCATCGCCTGCTTACAGTAGCCACTGCCGCAGCCTTCTTTGTCGGTGCCTTCGGGACTGTTCCCCGTGCCGCAACCTCTATCTCCCGGGTCAGTGCCGAGGATGGCGTCTTCACTGCAACAGCCTTTCCCCGAGGGGTCAGTACCGGGGATAGCGTCACCCGTGCCGCAACCTCTATCTCCCGGGTCAGTGCCAGGGACCGCGTTACCGGCACCGCAACATGCATCAGTTGCGTTGGGCTGAGTGGCGGGAGTGGCGCAGTGATACGGGAGCGCTCCGGCCCCTGCCACTTGGGCGCGCGAAGCATTATCTCGATACAGTGATCCGTCGAGAAAGTTCATGTGGTCATCCTTTTCGCTTTGGAAGTGATATGGAAGTTACCATTTATCTTCGCCAAATGCAAACCTATTTCGTTGCCAAAAGGAATTTTCTTGCCAGCGCTGCTCCAGTAAGTAGTAACTCGTGCGTAACTCCAAATAAGTGTGGAATTCCTGGTCAAGTTGGTTCTCGTACGATGACATCGCCGAACCATCGCCCTGTAACTGTGCCGCTACCGCCGTACCCGCCGCCCATCCCGATTGCATGGCATGCACGATGCCGTGCGACGACAGCGGGTCGAGGGCGTAGGCCGCATCGCCGGCGGCCACCCAACCCGGTCCCGCAAACCGATCCAGCCGCGAGGTACCCGCCGGCTGCACCGCCGGACCCGAAACCCATTCGCCCAAACCGCACTCTCTTACGTGGCTGGTCTCGGCGAGCAGGGCCTGAAAGCCATTCCTTGATCGCGCAAGGCCATCGCTTTCGCTCCCCGCTTCGGTCTGATACGCCACCACCCGGCGGCCCCCGGGGATCACCGCCGTGTACCACCAGCCATCCGGTCGCGCTTCGACGAGCGTGAAGGCCTCGTCGTCGCATGCTTCGAGCAAAGCGACATGGCTGAGCAACGAATCCTGCACCAGCCGCTTGGCCCCTCGCTGACGCGCCACCTGGCTTGCCCGGCCCGTGCAGTCAATGCACCAATCCGCGTTTCCTGGGTCGTCCGCCCAGACCGCCCCGGCCTCAATTGCCGTTTGCCGCAACCGGTCATCGAATCGCCGCCGGTCTAAGTGCCAGCCGGGGCCATGCACACCAAAGAGAAAGTCGGTGCGTTCCAGCTTGTCGCTACCCCAAGCCGAAGCATTGCCCACGCAGGTGCGATGGCCATCGCCCGAAAACTGCTCCCACACGCCGAGCCGGCGCAGCCAGGCTCGTGCCACCGGCGCGAGCGACTCACCGGCCTTGAACGCCGCTGACCGGTCCCGTTCCAGCAAACGCACCGGCACGCCGCAGCGGCGTGCCGCGATCGCCGCGCTTGATCCCGCTGGCCCCGCCCCGAAGATCGCAATCACTGGCCAACGTGCGGACTCACGACGCGCGTTACCTTCCCCACTGCCCCCACCCGGCCATTGCGCTGCTTCGGCACGTCCTCAATATTGGCGAACCCTGGCTTCGATTCCACAAACATCGCCGCCGGAAGGAGGTTTGGCAAATCGGTGGGGCCCGGCCGCCGCTCCACGATCCCCAGTTTGCCGAAGTCGTACACCATTTGGTTGGTCTGTTGCAGATACTCGCCCTCCAGCCCTCGCAGCCATACCGCGCGCGTGCGGAAGGCCTGCAGCCGGTCTTGCTTCGAGGCCTTCGTGTCCATGACGATTTGGTAGTCCTCCTCGGTCAGGACGTGGTTGGGAACCCTGGCCGGCCAGAACGTCGGCAAGTAACTGTCTTTCCCTTGCGAGAAAGGCACTTCTTGCCCCAGCGCGTAGTAGCCGTTGCGGCAACCCGCCGAGTCGCCCTGCCAAGGCACCGCCATCCAACGGGTGAGGCCGCCAGGGCCCTGGGCGTTCAGCGGACCATTCAACGACGTCGCGATATTGGGTTGCAGCAGCGCGCCAAAATCGGCTTCCGGCTGATCCGCGGCCCGCGGCCGAATGCGAAACGCTTCCCGATACAAGGTGACGTGGCGCATCACCCAAGTCATCTCGCAGCCTGGATGGAACGGGCCGCCACTGCAGAAATGCAGGGGAGCGCGGTCAAGCAGTGATGGCTGCTGGTCGATCGGATAGTTCTCAAGCGGCATCAGCAGGCGGGTGAAGGTGCTGCTCTGCCAGTCGTCGATGAAATTGCCTTCGGCCCATTGCAGGAAGAAACTATACAGAGTTGGGGTGATCGCCATGTTTTGCCGCGGGTCCGTGGTGAATGCGGCGTCGCCCCAGATCGGCGGCCAGGTATGGTCCTCCTTGGTCGCGAACTTCGGGTTGCGAAGCTGTGTAAAAACCAGCGCGCGAATCTCAGAATTGGCGGGGTCCGGGTTCGCCAGTTGTTTGAAGTACTCGTCCCGCAGGAAGTCATTGGGCGCGCTCGCCCCGAATAGCAGAAAGAAGCCGTAGTTTACCCACTGATGGTCAGAGAGTTGCAGCAGCAGGGGTAGGATGTTTTCCATGAAAGACGGCTTAGCGGGCAACTCTACGTAGTTGTTTACCCAGGTGTCGAACATCACGTCGTACATGGTTTGCAACGAGATGATGTCGGGCGCGAAATTGGGGGGCGCCGTCACCACCCACGCCGGATCCACGGGAATCTCGGCGTGCGCGCCCTTCAGCTTTACGCAGGCCGATACCGGCCCATCGGAGATGTCGTCATACCATCCGGGGTTGTCCGCGTAGGTCGGCAGGGGGTTATGGGGATAGGGGGAGTCCGACACGCCACGGCCGCCCAGGAAAAGTAGCCGGCCGGCCTCGTCGGTCTGGAGTTCACCGAGATAGACATCGACGCCCAGAAACTTCCCATGCAGTTCATACTGCGGGCCGTCCTCGCTCACGCCCTGAATGCCCATCGCGCCGGGGTCGATCGTCAGCTTGTCACGTTCCTTGCCAACGATGTTGGCATTGCGTTGGGGAGTGGGATGCGCGGTGGGGATGTCCATGGCACCGTAGAACTCGTACCAGGCAGCTTTCTGATTGGCGACGTGAACGTGCCACCGGATCTCCGCGTCCGCGGCCGTCAGTTCGCGCACCACCTCTCCGGCGGCGTTGTAGCCGTAAATACGAAACCGCGCGGCCTGCCGCTTGATGGCGCCCGTGGAATCCTTATAAGAGCCCGCCGCCAGATAGCGGGGAAAGGGCACTTCCGGCCCAATAATAAACTCGTTGACGCTATTGCCCAAACGCGCCACCCCGATGCCGGGATGGATCCTGGCACTCACGATCTTGTCGTCCATGATGACCTCCTAGGGCTGCAGCATCCAAATGTTGCCGCTGCTTTCTTCGAGACTGAACACAATCTTGTCGCGCGCTACCGCGATCCACATCGCCCTCGAACTCATCCGCAGCGCAGGCTTGGCGAAACGAAATACACTGAACGGCGGCCCCAATGGCTGCTTCGTCACTGGGTCCAAGCGTCGCGCAAAAATTCCGATCGCTCCCTCGCGGTCGGACGTAAAATAAATCAGATTGCCATCCGGGCTCCAACGCGGATAACTCTCCTGAGCGGTACCTTCGGTCAGCATCACCCACTCACTCTCCGGAGCCGGATTGCCCGGCCGGTAAGGCGCTAACCCCAGCAGCACCCCTTTCTGGCCGCGATCAAGGCCAAAACTCAGCCACTTGCCGTCTGGAGAGAAAGAGCGCGGGAAAAGACTGTCGGTGCCGTGCTTGAGTACCTCCGACCGTTGGCCACTCTCCACATCCAGCACCCAGATCGGATTGCGTGGTTGCGAATAGTCAGTGTATAAAAGATGCCGGCCATCCGGCGCCCAACCGCTCTGCGTGCCACAACGTTCGCACACGCGGCGAGGATTGCCGCCGGCAAAGGGAACGACAAAGATGGCGTTCGCGCCCGTACCGTCCTCGGCAAAGGCTACCCACTGCCCATCCGGAGTAATCACCGGCTGCCGCTTGTTGGGCAGCGAGTTGGTGATCTGCTTCTCCACGCCAGTCTCGAGGTCCTTGCCCCAAACTTCTCCGTGATCGCCATGCCGGGCCAACATGACGATCCGTTTGCCATCGGCCGACACGTCGCGCACGCTCTCGTAGGCGGGGCTACTGGTGATGCGTTGCAAGCCACCCGTCGTCTTGGCCGTATTGGGTTGCAGGCTCAAGCTGTAGACATCGATGTTCGTCTGGTTGCTAGCAAATACCAGCTTGCCGTCGTTGGACACCGCCGGATAGTCCTCGCGCGTCGTCCCAAACGTCAGCCGGTGCGCGGTGCCCGTGGTCTTCCAACTGCCGGGCGATAGCTCCACCTCGCGCATGTCGGATGTTTCCTCCGTCGAGTGCGAGAACAGCACCCGGTCACCGCGGAAGGCCACCGGACTCTTCAGCAAATGGTCGTAGCCGCCGCGTACCACCGAGGCCTGAAAACCCGTGTCCACGGGTTCACCTCCCGACAGCGGCGCCACCCACCAATTGGCCGTTGTCGAACTCCCCCGCACCAAGTCGCGGTCACCCACGAACAGCAAACTCTGGCCGTCCGGCGTAAAGATAGGATAGAGCGCGGTCAAAAAGTCCGGTACCACCGCCCTCGGGTTGCCGCCCGCCAGGTCCGCCACGAATATCCGGCTCCATCCAGAGCGCGTGGAAGCTTGGCCGGACCGGCCGATCCAGTATGTAACCCGGTTCCCGTCGGGCGAAAACACTGGCCGCCGGCCTCGCGCCGCCACTAGCCGCTCGTCACCACCCAGCGTCGGGATCGTATAGACGCCCCCCCCGTCACGCTCGCTGCGAAACACCAGCCGCGAGCCATCCGGAGAAAAACTCGGCTCCCAATCATCCGCGCGGTCGTGGGTCAGCCGGACGGCGCTCGATGCGCCATCGGAGCCGATCTGCCGTAGCCAGATGTCCAGGTTATCCCCGCCGCCACGATCGGTTGCGTAGGCCATCCACTTGCCATCGGGCGAGATGGTTGGCGTTGTGTCGAAGGTGGGCTCCGAGGTCAGCCGTACCAACGCCAATTCCCGCGCCACCGGGGCCCGTCTCAGCCACCATCCGGCAAATATCGCGCCTGCGATCAGCCCGAGCCCGGCCGCCCACACTCCCCATCGACGGAAACTTTGCGGGCTAGCGGCCACCCGCTCGTCCCGAACCGAACTCGTCGCCAGTCTTTCCCCCGGCCGGAGCGCCGGATTGACGCCCGTTCCCGGCGCCACCGCCGGCATCCGCGTCAACGTACGCCCCGCGATCATGTCTTCGCGAATTTCGTCCAGAGCGTTCCGCACATCCAGCATGGTCTGATAACGGCGGTCCGGCTCCTTCCGCATACATCGGGCGATCACTCGCTCCAGGTCCACCGGTGCTTCCGGCACCATCTCCAGGATCGGAGTGGGCTCATCGCGCAGCACCGCCGCCAGCATCGCCGCGGCTGACTCGCCCCGAAACGGAAGCACTCCCGTCACCGTTTGATACAGCACCACGCCTAGCGAAAAAATGTCCGCCCGCGCATCGATTTCTTGAGCCATCGCCTGCTCTGGCGCCATGTACGAGGGCGACCCCACCACCATGCCACGATGCGTCAGCGGCGCCGACAAGATCGTCACCGTATCCCCGTTGGCCTTGGCCGAGAGGCTCTTGTGCGGCTCCAATAGCTTCGCCACCCCGAAGTCCAGGATCTTGGCCTCGCCACGTTCGCCGATCATGATGTTGGCTGGTTTCAGATCACGATGCACGATGCCAGCCCGATGCGCGGTATCGAGAGCGTCGGCTAGTTGAATCCCCCACCGCAGTGTTTCCGGAACCCCGACCCCGAACCCGAGCCCGAGCCTGATCCGCTGCTGCAGCGTATCGCCAGCCACATACTCCATCACCA
>JAYVRS010000346.1:0-6699 GCA_043776185.1 Bryobacteraceae bacterium
TTGAATGCCATCACTCAATCGGAGAAAGAGCTCGCCGCCCGCCGGGCCATCGAACTGGTGCGGGACGGAATGACCCTGGGTTTGGGCAGCGGCTCCACCGCCAATATCGCCATCCGTCTGCTGGGCGAGCGGGTGCGGGCGCACGGATTGCGCGTTCGGGGCGTGCCCACCTCTTTGGTTACCGCCGCGCTGGCGGCCGAGGTAGGGCTCGAATTGGTGGAACTCAACGACGTCGACCGGGTGGACCTGACGATCGACGGAGCCGATGAAATTGGACCGGGCCTGGCGCTGATCAAGGGCGGCGGCGGAGCTTTGCTGCGTGAGAAGATCGTGGCTGCGGCCAGCGACTTGGTGGTCATCATCGCCGACTCCACCAAGCTCGTGCCGCAGTTGGGAGCCTTTCCCTTGCCCGTCGAAACGATTCCGTTTGCCCGCACTATGATCGAGCGCCGCCTGGTCGCGCTCGGCTTGCACCCGCGCCTGCGGACCGGCACCGATGGAGTCTATCTCACTGATCAAGGCAACGAGATCTTCGATTGCCATGCCGGTGCCATGCCCGATGTACCTGGTTTGGCTCGCGAGCTGTCCGCGATCCCGGGCATTGTGGAACATGGACTTTTTATCGGTCTAGCGCAGCGGGCGTTCATCGGGATGGGCGACGAAATACGCGAGTTGAGAGCCTAAGGAACATTCTGCCCCCGGCTTGCGTAGTCCTAAATGTGGAGGCCGAATGATCAAATTTTTGCTTTGGTGCCTACTCCTGGTAGTCTGTTGGCCGCTCGCGTTTATCGCGCTGGTTCTCTATCCCATCGTCTGGGTGCTGAGTCTACCGTTTCGGCTGATGGGGATCGCCGTAGGCGGAGTATTTGAACTCTTGCGTGCGATTCTGACATTGCCGGTTCGGGTGCTTGGCGGCCGTACTGCCTAACCAGCCTAACGGTCGATCAAGCGGGGCGACGGCGTGCTCGATACGGGCGTCTTGCGCCAATCGAAGTTGCGGCTCGTCTTTACTTCGGCCACCAACGCCAGCTTGTGTTCCTGCTTGACGCGGTACATGCGCTTGTCCGCTTCGGCCAGCAGCGTTTCCGCGTCGGCGCCGTCGCGAGGAAACTGCGCTTCGCCCACGCTGAAACTGAGAATCTCTTCCCCGGTAACCTCCCGGCCGGCACTGGTGGCCAAGTTCTCTAAACGACGCTTCTTGGCTTCCACATCGGAGTCCCGCAGTCCCGGCAGAATGAGCACAAACTCGTCGCCACCCATCCGGGCCACATAGTCGTACTCACGACAACCGTCCTTCAAGCCCGCAGCGACTTCCTTCAGCACCTTGTTGCCCTCCAGATGGCCGAAGCGGTCGTTAATCGCCTTAAAGCCATCCAGGTCGCACACCAGCACCGTCAGGGAGCTATTGCTTCGCCGGTTACGTGCCAGTTCGCCATCTAAATGCATGAAGAGTGAGCGGGCGTTCGGCAAACCGGTCAGGTAGTCGGTGGTGGCCGAACTCTCCGCCTGCCGGAAGCGCAAAGCGTTGTCGATGGCGAGACCCACTTTGGAAGAAATCGCCAGCAGAATGCGCAGATGATCCTTGCTAAAAGCGTCGCGATCCGCGTGGTAGAGCGCCAGTACACCCACCGAGCCTTCGGGCCCTTCGAGCGGCACGGCCAAGGCCGAGCGCAGTGAACTGAACTTGTTGGGATCGTTCAAATAGCCGGGCTCCACCGAAGGGTTGCCGTTGATGATCGGCTTGCGGTTCTCGGCCACCCAACCGGAGAGCCCTTGCCCCATCGGAATTTCGAGCGAAGAGAACAATCGGAAGTTTTCGCCGGTGACAAATGCGGGGGTGAGCAGATCCTCCCGGCGCACGTAAACAGCGAACGAGTCGTAAGGCACCAGGCGCTTCAGGCGCACGGCCAGCAGCGACAGGGTCTCGTCCAAACTCAGTGAGTTGCCGAGGTCCTGCGAGATCTCAAACAGCCCGTGCGCCTCTTGCCGGGCATTGGCGATCGACATCAGGAAATCCTGGGGTTTGGATTCTGCGGCGACACGGCTGGAGCCCTCAAACCCGGCCGCCGGGGCGTCGCCGTTGCTGAACTTTACGTCGGTGGAGAGCTTCATCAACGAAGCCGATTTTTCCCTCGCCATTGCCTCCAACTGAACATAACGCCGGTCGAGCACCTCCACCACCCGCGGATCGAAAGCCTTGCCCGCATCGCGACGGACCACGCCGATCGCCTCCTCGAGCGGCAGGGCCTTGCGGTACTGACGATCCGTGGCCAACGCGTCCAGACAATCGACCGCGGCCAGAATTCGGGCACCCAGCGGAATGTCTTCGCCAGCGATGCCGTAGGGGTAACCGGTGCCGTCCCACTTTTCGTGGTGTGCTCGCACGATGGGCACCACCGGGTACGGAAACGCGACTCTTTCCAATATCTCGGCGCCCACCAACGGATGCACCTTCATCTTTTCAAATTCCTCAGGTGTCAGCCGCCCGGGCTTCGATATGATGTGCTCGGGAACCGCCAGTTTGCCGATATCGTGCAGCAGCGACGCCGCCCGCAATGCGTCCAACTCGCGCTGGTCCATGCCCAATTCTTTGCCCAATTCCATCGCGTAGATCTGTACCCGTTGCAGGTGGTCGGCCGTCGTGTGGTCCTTGGCTTCAATCGCCAGCGCCAAGGCCTCAATGGTGCGCACATGCAGACTCGACATCTCTTCGTTATGCAGACGGTCGGCTTCCATCCGGCCCAAGTAGAGGCAGTAGCTGCGATAGAGCAGGTAGGCGAACGGCATCACCAGCATCGCCACCTGCCACGAAAGCCGGCGCTCGAGTGCATGGTAGAGCCCGGCCAATGCGGAACCGACGACGTAATAAGAAAATGTCCAGACAAACCGGTCCCGCCAGACGCGGCGATACTCGCTGCTCTCGTTGAGCGCGATCAAGCTGGCCATCGGTAACGTCGAGGCCACAAAATAGGCTCCGCCGGTAAGGAACAGCCGCAGCACTTCGCCGTTCACCTCCAGGGCCGGCCAATAGTACGTTAGGTGGCAAATCTTCACGGCGAGCGCGGTCACGGCTCCCTGGAAAATGCAATGCACCAGCGTCCGGCGGGCCATAATCGTCTGGGCCAGCGTGGAGGCCACCCCCAGCAGCAGTGCTTCGGGCAAACTCAAATCGATCACCGCAATCAGGACAAACAGGGTGTTCACGGGTAGGCTGCCGGTGGCTGCCGGCAAGCTCACCTTGAGGCCTGACCCTAGCAACGTGATCAACAGAAAACAGATAAACCGTAAGAGATCGGCCGAATGCCAGGGCAAAAAGCTGGTGGCAAATATCACCAGACCCAAGGCGGTGATGACACTGACGTAGAGCGTGGCTCCGGTGGAGAGCGATTTCATCGGTGATTCATGTTCCACAAGTGTCAATGCAATTACTCTTCCATTGGGTATCGGTTGCTTCTAGGGTCGGCGATAGATGAGCGCATCGTTGAGCATGGCGAAAAATTGTCATCGACTGGTTTTGATTTCGTCGGCTCCAGTACCGGACAAAACGCCCTGGATTGGGACAGATTGTCGCCCGCCAGCGGGACAATTTGTCACCCTCCGATGGGGAGACCTTAGTGCAACTCAGGTGTTTTGCGGATGTACTCGCCGGGGGTACTTAGCATACGCTGGAGTACCAACCGAAATCCGGTCTCGTAAATGCCAGACTTTCCCCAACTCGAATTTCTCGGCTCGCCCGCCGTCGTTACCTCCACCGTAATGCGGTCGCTCTACGCCATGGTGCAGCGAGTGGCCGTCACCAATGCGACGGTGCTGGTCACCGGCGAGTCCGGCAGTGGCAAGGAACTGGTGGCCCGCGCTCTCCATCACTATTCCCTTCGCTGCAGTAAGCCGTGGATCGATGTTAGTTGCGCCGCGCTCCCTGAGCATCTCATTGAAAGCGAATTGTTCGGCTACGAGAGAGGTGCCTTTAGCGGCGCGCAAGGTTCCAAGCCTGGGCTCTTTGAGCTGGCTCATACGGGAACGCTGTTTTTGGATGAGGTGGGCGAATTGGAACCCCGCATGCAAGTGAAACTTCTGCGCGTGCTGGATGGGGCCCCTTATTACCGCCTGGGCGGTACGCGCAAGGTTTCCGTCGATGTGCGAATTGTCACTGCCACTAACCGCGACCTTCGTCAGGAGGTGGCCCAGGGCAACTTCCGGGCCGATCTCTTCCATCGGCTCACTCAGCTCGAACTCAAGGTGCCGCCTTTGCGGGATCGCCGCGAGGAAATTGGGGACTTGGCGCGGTTCTTTCTCAGCCAGCATAACCCGCAAATGGAACTATCGGATTCCGCGCTGCGGGCGTTGGTAGCCTGCCATTGGCCAGGGAATTTGCGCGAACTTCGCAACATCGTCATCCGCGCCGCGATCCTGGCCCCCGGCCAGTTGCTGCAGGTGGAGGATCTCGATCTGCCACGCACCACCATTCTTGAAATGCCCTCACGACCGGGGCCTATCCTCAGCGAATCGATACGCTCGAATGAGGATGCGGGCTCCCCCTACGGTCCCGAGCCCGGTTCGGCTCTCGACGAAATGGAAAAACGGATGATTCTGGAGGCCCTGCGCAAGACGGATGGTCACCATCAGAGAGCGGCGGAGATGCTGGGCATCTCGCGCCGGACGCTGAGCCGGAAATTAAAGGTCTATGAAACTGCTGTCGAACAACTGGCGTAAGCCGCGCTCGCTCGTGAGCATCGATGACCGGCGCAGTGAGCCGCGCGAGGATGCCCACGGCGTCGTGCGCCTTTTCACGGTTCCCGACGAGCGACTCGTGTTCCAAGGTGAAATGCGCGACATGAGCGCCAGTGGATTTCGATTGGCGCACGCGAATCAACGCGTGAGCTCGGGCGATGAGTACCGCTTTGAATCGCCGTTTAATTCCGGCTTAGCCCGAGTGATGTGGAATCGCATTCTCGATACCTCGGTTGAAACGGGGTTCCTCATCGTTTCTCGTGACCCCCAACCGTAATCAGCCTTAAGCCCGGCCGAGCACGCGGATCTCGACGCGACGGTTGCGCATGCGGCCTTCATAGCTGGAATTCTCATCGATCGGACGAGTGTCGCCATACCCTACGCTCAACATCCGGGATTCAGGCACGCCCAACTTAGCGAGGCGTTCCAGCACGGCCATCGCGCGGCGCTCACTCAAATAAAAGCTGGCGCGAGCGTCGCCACGTTCCGTGTGGCCTTCGATCACAAAACGCACCGGATCACTCGTCAGGATGAGGTCGGCGATGTCTTCGAGCAACAGCTTGGAGTCGGGGAGAATGTCGGCGCGCTCGGGCGCGAATTGAATGCGATTTTCGAACAGCAGTTGACTGATACCCCCGGTCAATTGCGAGGGCGAGAGCAGCGGGCAGGCCGGGGCGACGTAGTCGGATTCATCCGTCAAAAAGGCCCGATTCGTCGCGGGCAGCAGAGACTCTGGTAGGGGCGGCACCGCATGGACCGGCACCGGGTGCAGAGGCACTAGGGCGGCGGGGAAAGCTGCTTGCCAGTTGCTGACGGAAAAGCCGAGGCCGGCACCCGCGCCGGCACCGGTACCCGCACCGGCGGCAGCGGCCATCGCGCGCGGGGCCACCGCCGGCGTATTCAGGGCTAAAGCGCGATCTCGTTCCGCATAGGCCCCCATCAACTGCTGCTTCGCTTCTCCCAACGTCAGTTCCAATTCCTGACGCCGCGCAATGGCTTCGGCCAGCTTGCGGACCAGCTCGTTGCTCGATTCGGCGCCCGGAGCCGCCACCGGAGCCGCCATGAGCGCCGCGGCACGCACCTTCAGTTCGTTACGCTCGCGAGTAATCTGCGCCACTTGTGATTGCGCCAAGCCCAGTTCACTCACCATGTCCGATAGGCGCAGCCGCAGTTCTTCCACTACGGCCACCTCATACCGCAGTGACTTGATAGTGGCTTCTCGCTCGCGCAACGCCCGCGCCAGGTCCTCTCCGGCTGCCACCGCTACGGGCACCGCTGGCTCGGACGCTTCCGCCTTGGCTTTCGCCAAATCGCGCTCAAGTTCGTTCAGCCGTTCGGAGAAAACTTGCTGTTCCGCCAACTGCTGCCGCAGGTGCCGCACCTCCTCATGAGCCGCCCCCACCGTGCTGGCCGCCAACTCCTCGGGCAACTCCGCCGGCATCCGGCTCTCGGCTTCTTTCAGCCGCCGGTCCAGCAGCGTCAGCCGTTCATAGCCCAGCGTGATGGCCCTCTGCGCCTCGTCCAGTTTTTGACCCTGCAAACGCGCCTCATCCCGGGCGGCGTGCATTTCATCCTCGGCTGAGCGCAACAAGTCCAGGTGCTGGGTCTCCAGCTCTTCCATCTGCCGGACCAAGACGTGACGTTGCAGAAACCAACCGGCGGCCAAGCCGATCAGCAAGATCGCAATGGGCGGCCAAACGAGGTAAAGCTGGGAGTAATCAGTCAAGCAATGATCTCTTCGCGCCCGTCAAACGAACTGGGGAGTGCTCTCGATTGTAGCCGTTTTTGCATGATTGGGATAGTACCTTTGAATGATCGGGTACTGACTGGTACTAAACCCCGCCATTCCCCCCAAATGACCTCGTTTTTCCACAGGCTAACCGATTTTCAACATTAGTTTTCCCGAAGTGGTCCGGGAGGCCAGGTCTCGTTGCGCCTGTCCAGCGTCCGAGAGCGGATAAGTTCGCG
>JAYVRS010000347.1:0-2079 GCA_043776185.1 Bryobacteraceae bacterium
GTCAGTAGATACTAAACGGAGATCAAAACACCATGACTTTAACCACTTTTCGCACCCCCTTCAACGTCTTCGACGAAGCTCTCGCCCGCTTCAATGAACCCAACGAGGTGCCAACGCCAGCGGCGGCTCAGGTTTGGACGCCCGCTGTCGACGTCATCGAAACCGAGCATGAGATTGTCCTGAAGGCCGATCTGCCTGGTGTCGCCCAGAGCGAGATCGAAGTGAAGTTTGAGAACGGCACTCTGACCATCAAGGGTGAGCGCAAGTTTGAGGCTGAGGCGAATCCGGCCGGCTTCCGGCGCATTGAGCGTGGCTACGGCACCTTTGCCCGCCACTACACCCTGCCGGACACCCTCGACGTGCAGCACGTCAAGGCCGAGTATAAGAACGGCGAACTGACGGTCACTCTGCCGAAGAAAGAGGCCGCCAAGTCTCGCACCATTCCGGTGGTGATCAACGCGTAAAAGCGTCTGTTACTTAAAAGGGGCGCTGGTGGTATGACCGGTGCCCTTTTTTTCTTAGAGAGACAGCTGGCGGCGGAGAGCGTAGCGCAGAACGAAGTAAAGTAGCAGCCCCACCGGGCCAAACAGGAAGGTGAGCACGAGGCACGGCACGACGGCCAGATGAGGCACTTGGTGCTTCTGGGCGTCGCGCACTTCCCAGGCGCCGATGAACAGGTCAAAGGCGAGGTAATGAACCCAACCGGCGAGCAGCGCGAAGGGATTGGCGAAGAGCATCCCGACGTCCTTCAGACTCCCGAAGCCACCCTGCCCTTCACCCCAATGCTGGCCCAGCACCACGGCGTAAACCACGGCGAGCGTCAAAGGCAGGCCCACCGCTGCCACCGGCATGGTGAAACGCCACCGCGGTGCCAGAATCAGCAGCAGCCAACCCGGCAACACCACGGTACTGACGACTCGGAAAATCTCGGCGGCTTCCATCAGCTTATTGCCAATACTGCCATTGCTTGGTGGCAATGGTAAACAGGCTGAGGCAGAGATTCGTGACGCCGTGAGTGAGAATCAAGTCGCCGACGCTCTTGGTCTTCACCATCCACCAATTGTAGATGACGCCACAAAGCAGCCCCACTTCCCAGAAGGGCCCATGCTCGGAAGCAAACAGCAGGGCGACGATCCAGAAGGCTTGAGCGGAATAGGCTCCCAAGGGAACCATCATAAAATCAGGCTTGATCAGCCAGCGCATCATCCAAGCGCGCCAGAATAGCTCTTCAATAATCGGCACAAGGATGAAGGCGCGAATGCTACGAAAGAACAGCACCAGCGGATCGCTCAGCAAATTGCCTTCGATGGACGTTTTCAGGCTGCCGGTGACGGAATTCTGGAAGAGCCAATGGCTACGATAGCCCGGAAAAAGCTGGTCGGGGCCCACCCACATGGCGCATACGGCGATGCCCAACAGGATGCTTTGCACGGGCCGCACACAACGGAACGAGATGACGTGACGGGAGAAGAACCACAGCACGGCCGTCAGAAAAATAACGCGCAGCGGATATTCAAGTGAGCCGAGCGGCGCCAGGTAGGGCTGGATCGCCAGAATGCCGAGGAACACGGCCATTGGCAGTACATACGGAATCGCGGGATGCTTCAACTGTCCTCCGAGTCGTCCTCTTTTTTCGGCGCTCATCCTCGCCAGAAGAATCGACTAACTTAACAAATCGTACCCCAGAGTTGCGCATCGTTGCCGCGCACCTATGGCGCTAACTCCTATACGGTGATACTCTACGGGCAAATGCCCAGCCTCGAATCGCTGGGCCGAAGGGAACATGTATGCTTCTCAAACTGACTGCCATGACTCTGTTGTCCGCGACGACAGCCTTGGCCCAAGCCACCAGCAACGCGGGCGATGTGCGGGGCACCGTTATCGACGCTACGGCACAACTAGTACCTCAAGCCAAGGTTACGTTGCTTGACGCCGAACGGGGCTTCACGCGTTCCACGCAGGCGGGCGCGGCCGGCGAATTCGCCATTCCGCTCGTGCCGCCCGGGGTCTATCGGCTGCGGGTTGAGGCGGCGGGATTTGCGACCAAGGTGCTGGAAGGTGTCCAGGTACGCGTCGGCG
>JAYVRS010000348.1:0-6688 GCA_043776185.1 Bryobacteraceae bacterium
GTCGACCCCACCCGCGGCATCATCCGCCACCGCGCCAACAGCGCCTCCTCCATCTATCACTCCTTCCAGACCAGTATAGAAAAGCGCTTCAGCAAAGGCTTCCAATACTCCGCCCACTACACCTGGAGCACCTTCATCGACGACGCCTCCGAGGTCTTCAACGCTTCTGTCGCCGGCGAAGTCGCCGTTCCGCAAGACTCCTTCAATCGCCGCAACGACCGCGGCCGCTCCACTTACGACCGTCCCCATCGCTTCAGCGTCAATGCCCTCTGGGAATCCCCTTGGATGAAGGACCAGAAAGGCATCGGCTACGTGGTCGGCGGCTGGAGCGTCGGTGGCTTCCTCACCTTCCAAGCCGGCGCGCCCTTCTCCGCCCTCGCCGGCGCTGACCCGGGCCGTCGCCTCGCCGGCATTGATACGCTCATCGGCAATTCAATCCGCGCCAACGTTAACACCAACCTCAACCTCTCGAGCCTCTCGGTGGAAGAGCTCATGTTAGCCGGTGGTCGCAACCTCTTTAGCTCACCCACCGTCACCTCGCCCTTCGGCAACGCCGGTCGCAATATCCTGCGCGCCGATGGCATCAACAACCTCGATTTCGTGGTCACCAAGAAGATCCGCATTCCCATCGAAGGCCACGGACTCAGCCTGCGCTTCGAGTTCTACAACGCGACAAACTCGCGCGACTTCGGCATTCCCACCGCCCAAATTAACTCGGCCGCCTTCGGCAACCAATGGAACACCAACGGTGGCAATCGCCGCATCGTCATGGGTGCGCGTTACGTGTTCTAACATCATGTAAAGGCAGTTGGGCGGGTCCCCTGACCCGCCCTTGCTAATTGAGAATTTGCGAGTATGCCTCATGGAGAGTGGGTGGCTCTACCGAATATGTCGGTTGCCCTCTAACTAATCCAGCCGCTTATGAAATCGCAATGCACTGGCCGTCAGAATCAACGTACCCAAACCGGCTAGCGCGAGAATCTGGGGCCAGAGCACTTCCATCCCGACCCCTTTCAAGAAAATCCCCCGCACAATCTCCATAAAGTAGCGCATGGGGTTCACGTAAGTCACCCACTGCACCACCTCCGGCATATTCCGAATCGGAAAGCTAAAGCCACTCAACATAAAAGCCGGCTGAAAAAAGAAGAATGTGGTCATCATCGCCTGCTGTTGGGTATTGGAGATCGTCGAGATAAAGAGGCCCGCCCCCAACGAACACGTCAGAAAACAGACGCTCGCCAGCACCAGTAATAGCGGATTGCCCCGCAGCGGGACGTCGAACAGCAGCATAGCCACGCCGGTGATCACTAGTAGCTGGACCAGCCCGATCGCCGCAAACGGCAAGGTCTTCCCCAGAATCAGTTCCATCGGCCGAATCGGGGTTACCATCAATTGCTCCATCGTGCCGATCTCTTTCTCCCGCACGATCGCCATCGACGTCAGCGTCAACGTTACTAACATGATGATGTTGACGATGACGCCGGGCACAAAGTAATTCCGGCTCTTCAACTCCGGATTAAACCAGACCCGCGGCGCCGCACGCACCGTCGGGAGCGGCGCACGCAAGGGACGGTCCACCGCCCGGCCCACCATCTTTTGCCTCGCCAGCGTCTCCAGATGCGTCTGCCCAAATTGACGAATCACCACGGCCGCTTGATTGGCCACAATGCTGGCTGTGTTGGAGTTAGTGCCATCCACTAACACCTGCACGGGAACCTCTCTACCGCGCGCCAAATCGGCGGAGAATCCCGGCAGAATCCTCACCACCGCCATCACTTCACTGTGGTCGAGCGTATCTTGTGTAGCTGCCTCGCTCTCCAGCCAACGCACGATCTCAAACCGGCCCGACCCCGTAAAGGCCTCCCGCAATTCCCGGCTCTCCGCACTACGGTCCAGGTCCATCCAGGCGATCTTCGCATGGTCGACATCCAGGCTCACCGCAAAACCAAAGACCAGCAATTGCACCAGCGGAGGCATAAACAGAGTCGCCCGCATCCGTGGCTCACGCAGCGATTGCCGCAGTTCTTTCCAAATAATTTCGCGAATTCGTTCCCACACCATCTCAGGCCACCTTCTGCCGCATGCGTCGCATCGCTAACCCAAATACCACCACGCCATATAGCGTCATGGCGAGAATCTCCAGCCACAGAATCTCCCAGCCTACCCCTTTGAGAAAGATACCCTTAAGAATCGTCACAAAGTAGCGCGCGGGAACCACGTAAGTAATCACCTGAATCACCGCTGGCATGTTGTCAATTGAGTAAATAAAGCCACTGAGCAGAAAGGCCGGCAAGAAACTGCTAAAGATACCCAGCTGATAAGCGATCAACTGATTGCGCGCCGCCGCCGAGATCATAATTCCCCAGCACAGGGCCCCGAAGCAAAAGATGGCGGAGGTTCCCATCAGCAGCAGCACGCTACCGCGCAAGGGAACCTCAAATAGAAAGACACCCGTCACAATGGCAATTACCATGTCCGCCATCCCAATACTAAAATACGCCACCAGCTTTCCCAACAGCAGTTCCACCGGTCGCAACGGTGTCGAGAGTAACTGCTCCATCGTGCCGTTCTCCCATTCGCGGGCAATACAAAGGCTGGTTAGGATCGCCGCAATCATCATCAGAATCACGGCGATCAAGCCCGGCACAATGTAGTTACGGCTTTTGAGGTCGCTGTTAAAGATTACCCGAATGCGCGCATCGACCCCCTTCACCTCCGGTGCTCCGAGCTTTTCCCGAGCTACGGCCCGCACCTCGGCCCCGTAAAGCGTCACCAGCCCCTGGGCATAACCCAGCGCAATATTGGCCGTGTTCGCGTCACTGCCGTCCAGCACCACCTGTACCGTGGCCAGCTGTCCCGCTTTAATCTGGCCGCCAAAGCCTGGGGAAATCAACACCCCGACCAGGGCTTGGTTGCGGTCGATCGCCCGATTCAGTTCCGTCGGCGAATCCGCCATTCTTACGACATTGAAGTAAGTGCTACCTCGAAAACGCTCCACTAAGTCACGGCTTTCCGAACTCTTATCCAAATCATAGATCACCGTCGGCACCTGATTCACATCCAGGCTCAAGGCGTACCCAAACAACAACAGCAATAGCAAGGGAGTGGCCAGCGCCATATACAAGCTGCGTGGGTCACGTAAGATATGGAGAAACTCTTTCCGCGCTACGGCCTTAACCCGGCGAAAGTTCATGCCGCGTCCTCCCGTTCGATGCTGGCCACAAAGACCTCTTCCATCGACGTCTTACTCATGGAAGACTTCAACTCCGCCGGAGTCCCCAGCGCAATCATCTTGCCGTGATAAAGCAACGCGACCCGATGACAGTACTCGGCCTCGTCCATGTAATGGGTGGTCACAAACACCGTCTGTCCGGCTTCGGAAAGCTGATAGATCAAATCCCAAAAGGTTCGTCGCGCAATCGGGTCCACGCCACTCGTGGGCTCGTCCAAAAAGACAATCGGTGGCTCATGCAGAATGGCGCAACCCAGCGCCAGCCGCTGCTTCCATCCGCCACTCAGCGTCCGCGTCATGGTCGTTTCCTGACCCACCAACCCCGCCATCTGGAGCGCGTATTGCTTGCGCGCGTGGCGCTTCGCGCGATCAACGCCGTAAATGCCCATGAAGAAATTGATATTCTCTTCCACGGTCAAATCGTCATAGAGCGAGAAGCGTTGCGACATGTAGCCGATGTTCTCGCGTACCTTCTCGGGCTCGCTGGCGACATCGAAGCCCGCCACCATGGCCTTGCCCTCACTAGGAGCTAGTAACCCGCAAAGTATGCGAATGGTAGTCGATTTGCCCGCGCCATTCGGCCCCAAAAAGCCAAAGATCTCGCCCTTGCCCACGCGCAGATTGACATCGCTCACCGCAACAAACTCGCCGAAGCGCTTGGAGAGATGTTCGACGACGACGGAGGCTTCCCTCACGCGGCCGCCTTGCGAATTTCCGCAATCAATACATCTTCGAGAGAAGGCAAAATCGGTTCGAAGCTTAAGTTAGGCATCTGCAGGACGATCGCGTCGATCGCCGCCCCGGGTTTCAAGAATAAGTGCAACGCCGCGCCGCTCATGGACACGCTACTAACAGATGGCATTAACTCCAACGCCATCTTGGCCGGTCGCAAACCCTCGCCACGCACGGCGAAGCACTGCTCGGCGATGGCGGCTTTCAACGCCGCCGGCGTGTCGCACCGCACCATCCGGCCCTTGTCCATCAGGCCCACCCGGTCGCAACGTTCGGCCTCATCTAAGTAAGCCGTGGTCACCACCACTGTCAGTCCGCCACGCACTAACTCCTGCAAGATCTCCCAGAAGTCCCGTCGCGATACTGGGTCCACGCCGTTAGTTGGTTCATCCAGAAAGAGAATCTCCGGTTTGTGGAGTAACGTACACATCAGCGATAGCTTCTGCTTCATCCCGCCCGATAACTTAGCCGCCGGCCGCTCGCGAAACTCCATCATGCGCGTCATCTTGAGTAGCCGGTCTTTGAGTGCTTCTCGCTCCCCGCCCACGATGCCGAAAAGATCCGCGTAGAAGTCCATGTTTTCCTCTACACTCAGGTCGCCATAAAGCCCAAAACGCTGCGCCATATACCCGATGGCATCTTTTACCGCATCCAAATTCTCTGATACCCGATAACCTGCCACCGTGGCCTCGCCGGCATCAGGATCGATCAAGCCGCATAACATGCGCAAGGTCGTGGTCTTGCCCGCGCCATCCGGACCCACCAAACCAAACACCTCGCCCTTGTCTACCGCAAAGCTCAACTGGTCCACCGCCACCAGTTCGCCAAATCGACGCGTAAGGTTCTTCGCTGTCACGGCGTTCTCGCTCATGGCTTCAGATCGATCACGCCATCCACCGGCATGTTCAGTTTCAATTCCCGTCCCGGATTCTCCACGTCAACTTTGATCCGGTACACTAACTTTACGCGCTCTTCCATGGTTTGAATCTGTTTGGGCGTAAACTCCGCCTCGCTGGCGATAAAACTGATCTTGCCTGTGTAAGTCTTTTCCGGGTAAGAGTCAGAGTGAATGGCCACGCGCATACCGAGCTTCACTTGCCCCAACTTACTCTGCGGTACATAGCCACGCAGCCACGGATGGTCGATATCGCCCAATGTAACAATCGGCGTCCCCGCCGCTAACACTTCGCCCGGGTCAGCCGACTTTACCAGTACCACTCCATCAATCGGCGCCGTCGCCACCGTGTCATCTAACTGCGAATCAATCACACTGACGCCGCTCTTGGCCCGCGAAACATCGGCTCGTCGCGCGGCTAAGTCCTCTTCGCGCCGCAAGATCTCGAGCCGTTGGGCTTCGGTCATCTTCATCGCCGCTTCCGTTCTGGCTACCGCCGCCCGGGCCGCTTCAATATCTGTCTTCCGCGGACCCTCCGTAATCAAACCCAACCGCTGCTCCGCGCTAGCCACCTGCGCCGAAAGCGAGCTAAATCGCGTTTGATACTGGTCGAACTGATTCTGGCTAATATCCTCTTTGGCTATTAGTTTCTTCGCCCGCTCCAGCTCTTTACTCGCCTGTTCGCGCAAGCTACGCAGATCATCGAGAGATGACCTTGCCTGGGCTAGCTCCTGTGGCCGCGCGCCGTCGAGTAACTCCTGTAACTTAGCCTTGGCCTGCCGTAACTCACTCTCGCGCAAGGCTAACTCGCCCGCCGTCATCTCCTTCTGGTACCGGATCCCGGTTTGTAACTGCAGTAACTGGCTCTCCGCCGATAACACCGTGGCCGAATCGCGCTCTCGCATGCGGGACATCTGTTCCCGGTCGAGGCGCCCGATCACTAAGCCCTTCTTCACCGTCGCCCCTTCATCGACATTCAACTCCAACAGCTTGCCTGCGGTCTTGAAGGCGATGTCCACTTTCTTAAATTCAATATTGCCGCTTAGCTTCAGCAAACCCTCATCGCCGGCCTTTAGCCGGCTCCAAGCCAAATAGCCACCCACCGCGGCCAATAACACGACGATCGGAATGATCCGTTTCATTGCTTCTGCTCTCCTAAGTTACGCACCGCTTCTTGAATGGTTCCCGTAGCCGCCGCTAAGTCAATGCGCGCCAGATTAAATTCATACAACGCTGCTAGATGGTTGTCCCGCGCTCGGGAGAGACGAGTCTGGGCATCCGTCAATTCCAAACTATTGGCCACGCCCGCCTCAAAGCGACGTTGCGCTTGGGCTAGTTCGTTTTCCGACAGCGTTAAACCTTGCCTAGCCGTCGCGATCTGCTCCCGGGTCGAGTTGAGGTGGTTGTAGGAAAGCCTCACTTCCAGCTGAACTTGCTTGGCCAAGTCCGCCGCCCGCAGCCGCTCCTGGCGCTGCACGACGCCGCTTTCGGCGATGCGCGCCGCGCGCCGGCCTCCGTCAAAAATGGGGACGCGCAAGCTCACGCCGATGCTCCGCGTCGGCAACATGTTGTCGCTGCCATTCCCGATCACGCCATAGTCGCCCGCCGCGCCGATCGACGGAAAGCGCTCCGCCGCGATGCTCTTCACCGTCAAGCCCGCCATCATTTCGCGCTTCTGCTGCGCCCGCAAATCCGGACGGCCCGCAATCGCGGATTTTAGCGCCTCGTCCAGCAATGGCGGTATCTCTGACCCATCGTTCACCCGGTCATTCAGCTCCAGGGTCAAGGCTAAGTCGATGCCCATCACCCTCGCCAACTCAAGCTTCGCG
>JAYVRS010000349.1:0-2073 GCA_043776185.1 Bryobacteraceae bacterium
ATCAGGCCGTCTTCGGACATGGCCTTCGCGCCATTGAAGATGAGCGGCTGGTTGGGAACCATGCGGAGATCGGCAATCACGGAGCCGGTGGTGAGGGCGGCGTCGACCAAGCCAAGGTCGGGTGACGGCGGCTGCGTGGTGTTATTATTCCCGCCATTGATAAAGAGAAAGCCGATGTCGGTCTTTACCTCATTGGGCCGGATAATCACCAAAAAGTGCTTCCAGACTTGACGGTCTACCTCAATGCCCGTCAACCACGTCTGGGACGTCATCTGGAGGACGAACGCCGTGGCCTTGGGATAGGGGACGGTCTGCACGACCTCCCATTTGTAGCTGTCATCCGGAGCGGCCACATACCGGTCAAGCGCGGTAGGCGGTTGGCCGAATAGCGAAGCCGCGAGGAGTAAGTTGAGAAACAGGATGGATCGCATCAAAATGAGTTATTCCTTCGGCGCCTTGCGCACGGTCGGATAAACAATACCGAGTTGTTCCAGGTAAGTGGCGTATTTGGCCGGGTTGTAATAAAGCTTCTGCATTTCCGGCCGATAGTGATCCATCTTTTCGCGATTCAGCTCGACAGCCGGCACGTCGGTATCGGCAATCAGCGGCGTATACTTTTGATCCTTGGTTTGCACTTCGCGAAAATACTTCCAGGCCTCGGCCAATAAATTAGGCTTCAGCAGAAACTCCAGCGCCGTTGTCGCTTGCACTTGGGCACCGGTGGTGGATCCCTTGTGGGCAATGGGCGTCGCCATCGACACGCCGTCGGCCCAGCTATGGCCGGGTAGATTCGGGATATTAGCGGGGTAGCGCATGTAGACGGTGGGCACCACCCAGGAGATGTCGCCAATATCGTCGGAGCCGCCGCCCTTCCATTCCTTGGGCGCTTCGAGCGCTTTGGGCTTATCGTAGAGGGCTTCCACTTTTGCCACGCCGATCTCCCGTTGTAACTCCTTGGCCAGCGTTTGGTCAGCCTCAGTCCACTTCGGAACCCCAATCGCGTCGATATTTTTTTGCTGCACTTCGGCGACCACCTTGCTGAAGTGGCTGGGCCAGGCTGAACCCACCGTGCGTTGCGTAAACGTGGTGCCGGTGGCCATCGCGGCGGCCTTGGCCATCGTGGAGCCATATTCGTGCAACTCGCGAATCCGCGGAAAGTCTTGCTCGCGGAAGTAGTACCAAACGGTAGCCTCCGAAGGCACGACGTTCGGCTGATCGCCGCCGTTGACGATGACATAGTGCGAGCGCTGCTCCGGCCGAAGATGCTCACGCTTGTAGTTCCACATGATGTTCATCAGTTCCACGGCATCGAGGGCACTCTTGCCTTTCCAGGGTGCGCCCGCGGCGTGCGCGGCGACCCCGGAGAAAGTGTATTGCACCGAAACCAGACCGGAGTTGATGGCGGCTTGTCCATAGGAAGTGGCGAGTTCTCGGCCGACGTGGCAACCGAGCATGACGTCCAAGTCTTTAGAAAGTCCGGCGCGAATGAAGAAGGCTTTGGTGGCGACGAGTTCTTCAGCGACGCCCGGATACAGCCGCAGCGTGCCGTTCACTTGGTATTTGGTCATCAATTCCTTCAGCACGATGGAGGCGACAATGTTGACGGCCATGCCGGAATTGTGGCCTTCGCCGTGGCCGGGGGCGCCTTCGATCATTGGCTCGTGGTAGGCGACGCCGGGCTTCTGCGAAGCGCGGGGAATGCCATCGATGTCAGTGATGAAGCCGACGATAGGTTTGCCGGTACCGTAGCTCCACTCGGCCACCCAGGCGGTCGGCATACCGGCCACGCCGCGCGTCACCTTGAAGCCATTCTTCTCCAGGACGTCCGTAAGATAGCGCGAGGTCTCCACTTCCTGGAAGCCGAGTTCGCCAAAGCTAAAGACCATGTCGACGATCTCTTGCACCATTTTGCGGCGGGCGTCAACCCCAGCAATGGCCTCTTTCTTCAAGGCCTCCAGAGACGGCTCCTGGGCCCAGCAAAGCGTAACGGCGAAAAGTGTCAGCAGGCGTTTCATCGATTCTCCTCTCGTTGTTTTTGGACGAAACTCAAAATGTCAAATCGCTTGATATCGC
>JAYVRS010000350.1:0-2073 GCA_043776185.1 Bryobacteraceae bacterium
ACGTGCGCGCCGGCGGCGAGGGCCGGCAAAGTGGCGACGCCATAGGCTGCGCCGAGATCGAGCACGGGCATGGAACTGCTGCCGCAGAAGTCGACGAAGAGCTGGCTCAGCGAATTGAGTTGGTTTGACGTCCAACCCATGCGATTGCGAGTGGGCGAGCGACGATGAGGCTGAGGCGGCAATGAGGTCATTAGAACATGTAGGCTGGTTGGATGCGTTGCGCCATCATTGGGGCGGGAATCACCGGCATCGCCGCGGCCCGCCAGCTGAAAGAACTCGACTGGGAGCCCGTGCTGTTCGACAAGGGGGCGCGGCCCGGCGGCCGGCTGGCGACTCGCCGATTGACGGGCTCCAGCGGCGAGGAGGCCAAGTTCGATTCGGGCGCACAGTTCTTCACCATCCGCGATGCGAGCTTCGCGGCCAGCGTGCACCCCTTGCTGGAAGAGGGCGTTGTCCGCGAGTGGCATCGGGGCTTTACGAACGGTGAAGAGCAGCATCCGCGGTACTGTGGTGCCGCTGGCATGAACTCCATCATACGAAGCTGGGCGGCGGGCCTGACGATTCACCCCGCCGTGCGCGTGGAAAAGATCGAAGCCCTGGGGCGCGGCTGGCGGGTGATGGGCGAAGACTTTGACGCCGTGATTCTCACCGCGCCAGTGCCGCAATCGCTGGAGCTGATCGGCTCGCCGGACCATGCCGTGCTCGGCCAGATCGCCTATGACCGTTGCCTGGCGGTGCTGGCCATTCCGGTGAAGCCGGTGACGATATTGGGCCCAGGTTCGTGGAAAGCCTTCGACGACGAACCCATCGCCTTTATTGGCGACAACCGGCGCAAGGGCATCTCCATCGAGCCGGCCATCACGATTCATGCCACGGGAACTTACAGTCTTGAGCATTGGGATGACCCTCATGCCACGGCTGAACTGCTGCACGCGGCGGGCGTGGAAGCGAGTGTCACGTATCTGCACCGTTGGAAGTTTGCGAAGGCCACGGTGCTACATCCCGAACACTTTTATCGCGAACCTGCGGGGCCGCCCCTGGTCTTCGCGGGTGACGCTTTTCGGGAGCCACGAATTGAGGGCGCCGTGTTATCGGGGTGGGCGGCCGCCAAGGCGGTTAGCGGGAGGTAATCACGAAGACGGCCACTTCGGCGGTGAGATTGGGGAACTGCTTTACTTCGCGTCGACCGGCCAAAAAGATCGTTCGCTCCACCGGCCAATTTTCTTTGGCACAGAGCATTTCGAAATCGTCGACGGTGAGGAAATGCAGGTTGGGCGAATCGTACCACTCGTAGGGGAACAGCCGATTGCGGGGCGCGCGGCCACTAAACAAGTGCGCGAGGCGGACGCTGTAATGGCCGAAATTAGGGAAGGCGACGATGGCGCGCTTGCCCACGCGCAGCATGTTGCGCAGCACCTGCAAGGGGTGCCGCGTTTGCTGGAGGGTTTGGCTTAAGATGACGTAGTCGAAGGCTTGGTCGGGATAGTCGTTGAGGCTGGTTTCGATGTCGCCCTGGTAGACGGAAGCCCCCCGGGAAATGGCGGCCTGCACGAGATCCGGCAGCAGTTCCACGCCGCGCGCGTCGACATCTTTGTTCTCCATCAGCCACGCGATCAGTTCGCCATCGCCGCAGCCGAGGTCGAGCACGCGCGACTGGGGCGGGATGATGGAGGTGATGATCTTATAATCGAGCCGGCTCAGAACGTTCTGGACGAAGGGGCGCTTCATGCGTTGGCCACCCGCGCAAAGGTACTCGCGAGGAAGCCGCGCACCAAATCCGACTGGGCCTCCACCTCTAACAGAAATGCGTCGTGACCATAGGTGGATTGCAGTTCGCAGTAGGCCACATCGCGATTGCGCCCCCGCAAGGCGCTCACAATTTCGAGCGACTGATAGGTGGGATAGAGCCAATCGGAAGTGAAGCTGATCACCAGAAAGCGGGCGCGCGTCTTCTCAAAGGCGGCTCCCAGCGAGGCGTGTCCCGCGGCCAGATCGAAGTAGTCCATGGCCTTGGTGATGTACAAATACGAGTTGGCATCGAAGCGGTCGACGAACTGGCTGCCCCGGTAACGC
>JAYVRS010000351.1:0-2073 GCA_043776185.1 Bryobacteraceae bacterium
GCGATGTTATCCAACGTGACAATCCTGGCACTCGAAATCAACGGATTGGACACGCCGGTTCGACTAAGCTGATTCTTCAGGATCGTCTCCTGCTGCAACACCTGCGTTTCGGCGATCGTCAGGTCTTGCTGGTTGCGCGCGACTTCCGCTTCGGCGCGGACGATTTCAATCGGTGCTAGCGTACCGATCTCCACTTCCTTTTTGCGATCACTATAGAGACGTTCGGCATACGCCAACGACTGCTTCTTCACTTTCACGTTCTCGTTGAAGCTCACCAAATCCCAATAAAGGTTCACCGTGGACGAGACGGTGTTGATCACCTGCTGCTTGAAGACCAGGTCCGACACCCGCATGCTGTTCTTGGCAATACGGATGTTGCGATTGTTGATCGACATGCCAAAACCTTGCAGCAGCCGTTGGTTGAAGTTGATCGCCAGGTTGCCGCGATTGAAGTTGTTCAAATCCTGCGTGGGCGAGTTGGTGCCAATCACGGAGTTATCGTAATTCACCGAGATACCGGTACCCGTCAGGAACTGCTTGCTGATGCCCGCGTTGTACGAGTTGCTGTTGATCACTAGCGCGGTCAGTCCCGTGGTGAAGGAGTTCGATTGGGGACTCGACTGTTTGTTTTTGAAGCTGCTGAAAGTCAGCACGGGATCAAGGTTGGGGATCTGCGAACCTGTCACCTGAAATACGGTACCGGAAAGTGCGGTGCCGCCACCCCCGCCGCCCGCCGCTACGGCCCCGCCGCCCAGGCCGCCGCCGCCCGTAATAAAATTGGTCGCCGAATTGGCGCCCTGGGTAGCCGTCTGGTTGACGCCACGCAACAAGCCGCCGGCGTTGGCGCGGTCGAAATCGATCTTGGCCAGTTCCGGGCCATAGCGCTGAATTTCGATGTCGATGTTGTTTTCGAGCGCCAGCGCAATGGCATCGGACAACGCCAGATACAGCACATTGCCGCGGACAAGCGATTCGATGCGCCCCGAATTATTCATGTTGATGCTCGAAATGGGGCGCTCACGGTAATTCTTCGTGAGCCCATAGAGGTGCTGATTCCGCACGGGAGCCTGCGGGCCGCGCATCCAGGCGCTCGCCTGAGCTGGCACCTGGGCCGATGCCATCGGGGACAGGGTTAAAAGTACGCACAAACAAGCCAGGAGGGATTGGACGGTCTTCATGTGTTTAGAAAGTTTCCTAAGGGCAGTACGTCTGACGGGGACCAGTTGTTCCAGCCTCTTCATCGTAACAGCAGCCAAGCATCCTCAGCAGCAAGCCGAGCACCAAATAGACTCCTATTCGGACCGTTTGGTTGCGCTAGCATCAGGAAGTGGATTCGACACTCTCCCTTTTTGCCGAAACCGGCGCGTATCTCAAAGGCCACTTTCGACTTACGAGCGGCTTGCATAGTCCCGAATTTCTGCAATGCGCCCTGGTGCTCCAGCATCCCAAGTACGCCGAGCGGCTTGGGCAGGCCATGGCCCATAAGCTCCAAGTGTCCGAAAATGGGATTCCAAATGTCGCAGCTGATACAGTCGTAGCCCCCGCCATGGGTGGCTTGATGATCGGCCACGAGGTGGCACGCGCGCTCGGCGTCCGGAGCATCTTCACCGAGCGTGACGCCGAAGGCAAGATGGTGCTGCGCCGCGGCTTCACCGTGCGTCCGGGCGAACGGTGCGTGGTGATTGAGGACGTCATCACCACGGGCGGTAGCACGAAGGAAGTGGTGGAGGTGCTGCGGGCATTGGGGGCGGTGGTGGTGGCGGCCGGATCGATTATCGACCGCAGCGGCGGTAAGGCCGACGTCGGCGTGCCGCGCGTGGCGCTGGTGGAGATGAACGTCACCGCCTGGAAGCCCGAGGAGTGTCCGCTCTGCGCCGAGGGCGTTCCGGCCGTCAAGCCAGGTTCGCGCCCCTCTGCCTGAGGGTGTCTGCATGCGCCGCATCCGCTTCACGCTCGCCTACGACGGCACGGACTTCCACGGCTGGCAGGTGCAACCCGGGCAAGCGACCATCCAGGGCGTGTTGCAGGAAATTCTCACCAGCCTCGAAGGCTCACCCGTCGTCGTGCATGGGT
>JAYVRS010000352.1:0-6671 GCA_043776185.1 Bryobacteraceae bacterium
AGATACCACAAGACAAGCGGGTCCACAACATAAAACAGAAAAAATGCTTTTATCTAGTGAAGAGCCAAAGTCCAGTCCCCCGGCTGACGCCGGGGGCTATAACAGGTTACAAATCGCGGTCAAGGCCCTAGTCTAGGCGGTGGCGATGAAGGTTTGGGAGGCGATGACGGCGAGGGAGCGGGCCCAATCGCGTTCGACGACGAAGGTGACGGTGTCGCCTTCGCGGAGGGGGCGTTGGGTTTCGGCGACGCGAAAGGGGAATAGCTCACGGGCTTCCGGATCGCGGACGTAGCCGATGCCCAGGATTTCGTTGAGACGGATAATTTCACCAGTTCGATTGTTCATCACCATTCCAGAGTAGGGCGGGCAGGGCGGGGGCGGGATCCCCAGATGGTACCGAAGATTTTTAGGACTAAGGTATAGGGCTTAGTACAGGATGTTCTGACGATGAGTACCGGCGATGTTAGCGAGAGGGCGTTAGCGAGAGGAGGAGGTGCGGGTGGCTTCGGGATGGGCGGTCCAGGTGCCGCCGGAGCGGCGCATGGCGGTGCGGTAGTCGAGGAGCGTGACGGCGGTGAGTTCTTTGTTGGAGAAAGCGACGGCGTGGTGCTCGACACCGGCACCGGTGGGTTCGGCCACGGTGAAGGAGAAGCCCTGATCAGTGAGAACGCAAGTCGCGAAGCGGCGGGCGGAGGACCAACTGCCGTTGTCGGCGTTGAGACGCCAGACGCCGGAGCATTTGTCGCCTTCGGCTTTGTCGGCTTTGACTTCGATCTCGAAGGTGGCGGGGTTGGCGTAGAAGAAGACGCGGCCCTTCCAGCGGCCAGCGAGCTCGTCGGCTTTGGGGCGACGGCCATTCGGCAAGCTATGGCTGAGCGAGGGGGCGGCCGAGCCAGGATCGGGGATGGCGTCGTCGGCGGCGCGTTGGAGCAGGGCGGCGACGTCGGGTTTGAGGTTGATCAGCTCAATTTCGCGGCCTTCTTCGCGGTGGCCGCGGGTATTGATGATGTTGCCGCGAAGGGTGGCGGGGAGGCCGGTGCAGGGGCGGGAGAAGATGGTGCGCATGAGGACGCAGGCGCTCAAGTAGGAGCCGGCTGGGGTGGGATGGGAGCCATCGGCGACGAAGAGTTCGGGCGCGTTTGACTGTTCGCGAACGGCGGCCCAAGCGCGGCCAGCAGGCGCGATGGTGGCGTTGATTTCGCGGCTGGCGAGCATGTAGCCATAGTCGAGGTGCGCTTGGAACTCGGGATGATTCTTGCGCGCCCAGGTGGAGTACAGAATGATTTTGGCTCTGTTGGCCCGTTGGGAGATGAGGCGAGCACCTTGGAGAAAGTAGAGGGGGTCGTTGACGTTCAACTCGCCGTTCCACGAGGAAAAGCCTTGCGTGCTGTGCTCCTGAAGGACAACGTAGTCCCACTTTTCACTGAGCAGGCTGCGGAGTTCGGGGTGCAATTCGAGCTCGAGCAAGGTAGAGCCGCCACGGGTGAAGGCGCGGTATTCGATCTCCTGGCCGGCGGCCTGGGCCAGTTCTTCTACCATCTGCGGGAGGCTGTTGTAGTAGGTGTAGCTATTGCCGATGAACAGGACACGCGTCGGCGCGGCCCATAGGAGGCCGACCGAGAGGCAGAGAAGGAAAAGACGGGTCACGATCTTCGTATTATACAGGGTCCCCGTAAATCTATTTGCGGTCGAGGGCCTTCTTCATGGGATGCTCGACTTTTTGAAAACCGGCGGGAATGTCTAGTTTGTCGGCGGAGATGCCCGCGCTCGAGAAGTTGGAATGCTCTGACTGGGTCTCCATCATGACGTTGTCGCCGGGAGCGGGAGTGGCGCCGGCGGTCTCCTCCGCTTTGGGGGCGTCCTTATTTTTGCGGCGCAAGCCACCCATGATGCCGGTGGCGGCTAGGCCCGCCAAGCCGCCACCCATCTTGGGGCGGTCATCCTGGTTGGTGCTGGAGGGGGAGCCCATCATGCCGGCCATGGCGCTGGTGCCCTTCATGCGGGTGATGGTGAGGACGGGGGTGCCGTCCAATTTGGCCATCTCCTCGGCGGCCTTCTTCATGCCTTCGAGGGAGCCGGCTTGCTGCATCAGCAGCGGATTCATGTTGGGCGAATAGCCCATCTTCTTGCTCATCCGCACGTAGAAGGCTTGCACCTCGTCATAGCCGGGAATCTTCTTGGCCATCCACATGTCGGTTTCGATCTCGGACATGCCGACGGGGGCGGTGCCGGGCTCGGCCTTGACGTTCATGTCGATCAGCATAATGTATTCGCGGGTGTCGATGCCACTGATGGAGCGCGTTTGGCCCGTGCCTTTGATCGACATCTTCATGTCGAACTGGGGGGCGGGCTCGCCGGACTTCTTACTCTTGGCCATCGCCTCCTGCAGGCGGGCGGCCATCTTCTCCATGGCTTCGCGCATCTCCGCGAAGGTGATGGTGGCATAGGTTTTCTTTTCGAGATTCACCTCGGTCATGGTCTCGCTCGAAAGGTCGATGATCGACATGGTGTCGGGCATAACGTGGACGAGCCGATCGCCTTTGAGGTAGACGGAGCTGGTTTTGGGCTCGAACATCTTGCCGCCACCGGGGACGAACTTCATCATTTTGGTGAGGCTGCCGCCGGTGATTTTGGTGGTTTCCTGATAGCTGAAGTCGGCCTGGAGAGGCGCGAGGGTGAAGGTGAGGGCGGCGAAGGCTAGCGATTTTGAGGTCATACGGAGGCTCCTCCTGGAGTTTCGGCAGATGGGGGTTTGGGGCTTATAGTCTCACCCTCTATAACGTGATTTTAGGACATTATTTCCCTGGGCAGAAGTAAATCTTACGCACTGGCGCGCATCGTCTTGGCCGCGACGAGGGTGCGGGGCAGGACGACGTCGAACTCGGCTTCGAGGTGCGCGAGGAATTCGGGCGAACCGAGGGGCTGGCCGAGCCGGGTGGCGAGACGAATGGCGGCGACATCGCTGGGCGGTTGAGGAAAGGCCAGAGCGAGCCGCCAGTCGCTAGTGTAATAGCGGTGGCCGAATTCGTGTTGATTGAGGAAAGGGGCGCACTTGGTTTGTCCGGTATGGCTGGCGGCGGACGACCACGGATAGGCGCTAGCGTCGGTTACCAGGCCGTGGCGGACGGGGTTCAATTCGGCGTAGAGGAGGGCGGCGCGCAGATGGTGCTCGTCGAGCGCGCAGGAGCTGAAACTGTGCTGCCAGAAGCGCCCGCGCCGTTCCTCTAAGGTCTGCATGCGCTGGGCATAGTGCCCGTTGAGGTCGCGCATCCACTGGGAGATGGCCTCGGGGTACTTGCCGAGCGCGATGAGATGGACGTGGTTGGACATCAGACAGTAGCCCAACACCTGAATCTGCCGCTCCTTGGCATGGACGGCGAGGAGTTCAAGGTACTTGCGGCGATCGCCGTCGTGGCGAAAGATCTCCTGCTGGCCGTCACCCCCTTGCGTGAGGTGGAGCCAATATCCGGGAGGAGCGAAACGAGGATTGCGAGCCATCACTGAATAAGTGGGATTCAGAGGCAGATATTCTCACAAATTTTCGATTCGCTGATGAGGGGTGCGGTGCCGCAAATGAGGGGGCTAGCGTCGCCCGATGGGCACCAGGGGTGCATCGATCCGGCGCATGCGCTTATTTATAAGCTGCGATGCCGGTGACGCGTTCGCCGATGACCAGGGTATGAATATGGTCAGTGCCTTCGTAGGTCTTTACGGTTTCCAGGTTGCAGAGGTGGCGCATGATGGGGTATTCGTCCATGATGCCGTTGCCGCCGAGTAAGTCGCGGGAGAGGCGTGCGCATTCGAGGGCGATGCGGACGTTGTTTTGCTTGAGCATGGAGATATGGGCGGGGTCGAGCTTGCCTTGGTCTTTGAGGCGACCGCATTGTAAGGCGAGTAACTGGGCTTTGGTAATTTCAGTGATCATCCAAGCTAGCTTTTCTTGCACCAGTTGATGACCGGCGATGGGCTTGTCGTCGAATTGCTTGCGGAGGATGGTGTATTGGCGGGCGGTTTCGTAACAGTCCATCGCGGCGCCCAGGACGCCCCAGCCGATGCCGTGGCGGGCTTGGGAGAGGCACCCGAGCGGGCCTTTGAGGCCGCGTACGTGGGGCAGCATTTGGTCGGCGGGGATCCGGCAATCGGCGAAGGCGAGGCTGGACGTAACCGAGGCGCGCATGGAGAGCTTGCCGTGGATGTCGGAAGTGGAGAAGCCGGGGGTGCCGGCCTCGACCAGAAAGCCGCGGATGCCTTCGTCGGCGCGGGCCCAGACGACGGCGATGTCGGCGACGCTGCCGTTGGTGATCCAGGTCTTTTCACCGTTCAGCACCCAATGGGCACCGTCGCGCACGGCTTTGGTGGTCATGCCGGCGGGGTTCGAGCCATAGCCCGGTTCGGTGAGCCCAAAGCAGCCAATGGCTTTGCCAGATTGGAGCAGCGGCAGCCAGCGT
Source organism: Bryobacteraceae bacterium (assembly GCA_043776185.1). Taxonomy (GTDB): domain Bacteria; phylum Acidobacteriota; class Terriglobia; order Bryobacterales; family Bryobacteraceae; genus JALHNI01. The sequence goes on from JAYVRS010000352.1 coordinate 4,449, forward strand.
TGCTTCTGCTCTTCGCTGCCGTAGGTGAGGATGGGGTACATCACCAGCGCGCCTTGGACGGAGACGAAGCTGCGCAGGCCGGAGTCGCAACGCTCGATCTCCTGCATGATCAGGCCGTATTCGACATTGCTCATGCCGGCGCAGCCGTAGCCTTCGAGGTTGGCGCCAAAGAAGCCGAGTGCGCCCATTTCGGGGATGAGTTCCTTGGGGAAGCGCCCGTCGCGAAAGCAATCGCGAATGAGGGGCACCGCGCGGTCTTCAATGAACTGGCGCGTGGTTTGGCGGACAAGCAGTTCTTGCTCGTTGAAGAGTGAATCGATTTGGAGGTAGTCGACGCCGGCGAAACGGGGCATGCCTTTAGTTTAGCGAGGGTGGCGAGGGGCCAAGCGATGCCGGGGGCCAGGAAGAAGGTAGGCATTACGCAGTCAGAATATTTACTAGTAGATACGGGGCAGCCACATGCCCATGGTGGCTCCGAAGATTCCGATGCCCATGGCGATGGTGAGAACGAAAAGAGTGGCGGCCATGGCGTATTTGCCGGGGGCGGCGGCGTGATCTTGCGTGCGAAGATAGAGTTCGAGCACGGCCAAGGGCAGCAGGTATTGGGCGAAGGTTAAGAAATCGAGGAACGGGCCTTCGAAGGTTTGGGGATTGAAACCGACGGGGCCGCGGTTGACGATGATCCAGAACAATAGGCCGACGCGGAAGAACCAGACTCCACTAACTACCAGATACAGACGAAGTGCCCAGCGGCGATGAATGGCCAATTGGTGGGCCAGCGCATAGCGCAAGGCCATGACGGCACAGAGCATGATTAAGAGGGCGTTGAGACTTACTCCGATGTGTTGCACTATGCCGCCGACGGTGCCGGCTTTGATCCACACCAAATACAGACCAGCTAGGCTGGTGAGGAAAGCAGTGGCGAAATAAATTCGTCCATTCCAGCGATGAAGGGCAGGCAGGCGCGCGCGGAGTTGGGGAATTAATTGTAGGGGTCCGCCGATGGTGATGATGACGGCGAGCAAAAGATGTAAGCCGAGGACGAAATTCCCTATTTGATTACCGGGGACGTAGCCACCGGCCAGGACCTTATTCCAACGGGCTAAATCGTGGTGGAGCACCGCCCGCCCATAGAAGGAAGTGACGTAGATGGCGAGCAGGGACTGGCCGATGACCGCGACCAGAAACCAGAGTCTGGCCGCGGCGGCTAAGGCGGTGTCTGCCGCTTGAACGGGGGCGCGACGCAGCAATTGGGGCGTCACTTAGTAAGTCCACTAGGCGCGGCTTTGGTGCTCATAAGTTAGAGGACGAAAGCTGCGGCGGGGATGTTCCTTAATTTCTGGGTTTAAGGAGACGGCGATGGGGCCAAGGGGTTTGCGAAGGAGAATCCGAACATGGCCGGGTCTTCGCCAATCGCCGCGGCGGAGATGATGTAGAAAACATAATCGTAGGTTTCCTGGGGCAACTTATCGCGATGGGCGGCGAGGAGCCGCCAGAAGTTTCGCTCTCTCGGGTTGTTGGGGAGTTGGCGCACCAGGGGCAGCACTTGGCCTTCGCCCCAGTTGTAACAGGCCATGACGAGGAAGCCGGAGGCCTGAGCTTCCGTGTTGTAGAGATCCTGCAGATAGTGGGCAGCCGCGCGGGTGGACTTCTGCCAATCGTGCCGGTCGTCTCTGGTATCGGGACGGCGGAACTCGGCCAAGGGACCTATGTTGAGCCCGTACTCCTTACCTGTCTGGGGAATGAACTGCCACATCCCCTTGGCAATGCCGAAGCGAGTGGGCGGTCCGCTGATGAAGGGGTCGAAGTTGCTCTCTTGCAGGGCTAAGTAGAAGAACTGTGGGGGCAGTTGCCTGGCTAGCAACTCGCTGGCAATGCGGTCCACATAATGCTGCTGGACGGCGGTGTGGATGGCGGTGGCGAGACGGCCGGAGGATTTCCACTTCGCGATGTAGGTTTCGACTTCGCGAACGAAGCCGGGCGGGAGTTCCAGTTCACACTCGCCGAAGATGCGCGCCACGCGGACAATCAGCCGTTCTTTCGGAGACATACGTGAGTCGCTGGCCCGTAGCGCGGTGAGGAAACGCTGGTAGTCGCGCCGCATGTCATCGCGTCGCTGTTGCATGGCGCGGATACGGAGCTGGCTTTCGGCGTTACCCTCGAGCAGTTTTTCGAGACTCGCGATGTCGATTTCGAGGGCTTTGATGTTGTAGAAGAGCGTGC
>JAYVRS010000353.1:0-2068 GCA_043776185.1 Bryobacteraceae bacterium
GAAACGGTCTGCAAACCAGGTCCTCAGAAAGAAAGCTAACCACCCGGCTCCCGAACCGCACCACCCACCTTTTCATCCCCGCGCCCGCACTCACCGACGCGCGAGACCCGTTGTCAAAACCACGAGGCTCCCCGTAAATCGGGCCCACTGGCTTGGCCAGGACCTTCTACGCTCGAAGACGGGCCGGGGCCTCGGCCTATCCTGGGAGCGTGCGTTACAAATTAGAGTTCGTTGGTGTCGGGGGCGGCGTGGAACATTAGGTAAAGGGCTGGTAAGACGATCAGGGTTAGGGCGGTGGCGGATACCAGGCCTCCGATGATGACTACGGCTAAGGGTCGTTGGACCTCGGAGCCTATGGCATGCGAAAGGGCCATGGGCAGCAGACCCAGCATGGCTAGCAAGGAGGTCATTAAGACGGTTCTTAGCCGGGCTTGGGCGCCTTCGAAGACCGCTTCGAAGGAATTGGCTCCGGCCTCTTGCAGTTCGTTGAAGTGGCTGACCATCACGACGCCGTTTAGCACCGCTTGGCCGAATAGGGCGATGAAGCCGATGGCGGCAGAGACGCTGAGGTTGATGTCGGTGAGATAAAGGGCCAGGATGCCACCCACCATGGCAAAGGGCACGTTGAGCAGAATCAAGGTGGCGCTTTTGACGGTTTTGAAGGCCTCGAAGAGGAGAATGAAGATCAGCAGAATGCTGATAGGGATGATGGTGAGCAAACGCTTCATGGCGCGCTGTTGATTTTCAAATTCGCCGCCATAGGCGATGGCGTAGCCGGGCGGCAACTTGAGATTCTTGGACACCACTTCTTGCATCTCGGCTACGAGACTGCCCATGTCGCGGTCCTTGAGGAACACGCCAATGGCCGCAGTGCCGCGGCCGCCTTCGCGGCTGATGTTGAGGACGCCGTCCTGGGTTTCGATCTTGGCGACCTGGTCCAAGGGAATCTGCGAGCCGTCGGGGGCGTCGAGTAAGAGATTGCGCAGCTTGTCGACATTGTTGCGGACCTCTTCGTTAAGGCGCACGACGACGTTAAAGCGGCGCTCGCCTTCCCAGATCTGGGTGGCGGGACGGCCGCCGAGGGCGGTTTCGATGACGTCTTCGATGTCGGCGACATTCAATCCATAGCGCGCCGCGCGGGTGCGGTCGATGTCGATTTGCAACTGGGGAACGCGACCGGCGCGGTCCACAAAGGCTCGCCGCACGCCGCGGATGGGTTCAATGAGCTTTAAGACCCGCTCGATCTCCGATTTGAGAACGCTCGCATCCGGTCCGAAGAGTTTGATCACAATCTGGCCATCGATCTGGGAGATGGACTCAAGAACGTTATCGCGGATGGGCTGGGAAAAAGAGGGTTTGATGCCGGGCATCGCGTCGATTTCTTTTTCCATTTGGCTAATGACCGCCTCTTTGGTTACGTGAGGACGCCACGCGGAGTCCGGCTTCAGATCCACCAACATTTCGACCATGTTCATGGGCTTGGGATCGGTGCCATCGTCGGGACGCCCCGCTTGCGATACCACCCGGGAGACTTCCGGAATATTCAGGACGATGCCCCGCGCTACGTGAAGCGTCCGGTTGACTTCGCGGGGCGAGATGCCGGGCGGCAGGGTGAAGTTGACCCAGATGTTGCCTTCGTTTAGCTCCGGGAGGAATTCAGTACCCAACTGCGGCAGGAGGACGAGGCTGCCGATTAGCGTCAGGAGGGCACCCGAGAGAATCATTTTTGGCCACGCGAGCGCGGTCAGGAGGACACTCCGGTAGGCCTTCTGCAGTATGCGCACCAGCAGGGTCTCTTTCTCCTCGCCAGTGTCGTTCATGAAATAGACGCACATCACGGGTACGAGGGTGAGGGAGAAGATCAGCGAACCGACTAACGCGGCGACAATGGTATAGGCCATGGGCGCGAATATGCGGCCTTCGTGCCGCTGCAAAGAAAGAATGGGCAGGTGGGCGATGATGATGATCAGCATCGAGAAGAAGGTAGGGCGGCCAACCTGGGCGGCGGCGTCGACCACCAGCTCTTTGAAGTTGGCGTAGCGGTCCCGGTGGTGGGAAGCGGTGCGGA
>JAYVRS010000354.1:0-6660 GCA_043776185.1 Bryobacteraceae bacterium
CCCGATGGCTTTCGGGTCGACGGGGGGCAGAGTTTTCGGCCCGCCACGCTGGACTCGTTCCACGACCACCGCATCGCCATGGCCTTCGCCGTAGCCGCCCTGGCCGCCGACGGCGATTGCCAGATTGACCGTGCCGAAGCGGCGAGCGTGTCCTTTCCGGAGTTCTACCAGTTTCTGGGTGAAATCACGAGTTAGCGCCTTTCTACTGGCCCAATTGCGGTGCGGTCGCGGCACTTATAGTTTGACCGCGCAATTTCTATCTATTCGGGCAAGGCTCGCTCGCTAGCCCACGGCTGCACCGTCTCGGTTTCTTCGATGCCAGTTCCGACCAGGGTGAGGTCTGGCTGCCCGATGCGAAGGGCCATCTGCGGCTCGCGTATTCCAAATAACCCTTTAGGGTGCCGGAATGCGCGTCGCCTGACGTTCCACCATCTGCCAGTCCTTGCCGTTCTTGGCCCATACGGAGAGAATCGTCAAAGGCGTGTCGCCGGTAGCGCCATGCGAGGTCACTTTGGCCCGAATCGACGCCGCCTTGCCATAGACATGAATCGCCTGCGAGTGTACCTCGAAGTTCCCGTGTGACTTTACCAGGGCCGCAATACACTCTTGTTTGCTCTCCACCTTCGTGCTCGAGTGGCTATACTGCAACCCATCACCGAGTAGCTTGCCGAGCGCGGCGGCATCGCCAGCTTTAGCCGCCTTCACAAAGGCTGCATGCGCCGCGCGCACGGCGGCTTCGTCCGAGGTCTCCGCAAATCCAACCGCGGCCAGCATCAGGGTGAGAGTGGTTACTAACAGAAGTTTCATAGGCTGCCATCATACTTGATTTGCGGCGCGCTTTCAGAAGAAAGAACACGCGGCAGGGATCGCGTCCGGCGGGCGCAGGAGGCGGCTTACCGGTTTATGTCGGCCATGGCCGGCAACGAGCCGGGTTTTGAGGCGGCGATTCGGGCCTTGTTCGCCGGAAAACAGTTTCGTTTCAACGAGCTGGTTCGCGACTGGCCATCGGACGTCCGAGATTATGCCCAGCAGTTAGGCGAGGCAGCGCTAAACTAGACTGCATGGCCGATAGTCATTCGAATGGGGAAACCGCGCACCACGGGGGCAGCTTTGCGGCTCTGGCGTTGGGAGCGCTGGGCGTGGTCTTTGGGGATATTGGGACGAGTCCGCTGTATACGTTGAAGGAGTGTTTGTATGCGGCGGGGAAGGAGAACGGACACGCTGCCACCCGGGATGATTTGTTCGGCATTCTGTCCTTGATCTTCTGGGCGTTGACGTTGGTGGTTTTCGTCAAATATCTAGTCTTCATCATGCGGGCCGACAACCGTGGCGAGGGTGGCATCTTCGCGCTCTTGGCGCTGGCACCCCAGCAGATGCGGGCGGGCAAACCGGGCCGGATTCCGATGGTGGCGCTGCTGGCGGTGGCGGGAGCGGCGTTGCTCTACGGCGACGGAATGATTACTCCGGCGATCTCGGTATTGAGCGCAGTGGAAGGACTGGAGATCGCCAATCCGGATCTGACAGCCTACGTGGTGCCGCTGACGGTGCTGATCCTGGTTTTGCTGTTCTCAATCCAAAGCCGCGGGACGGCGCTGGTGGGCAAGCTGTTTGGCCCGGTGATGGTGGTCTGGTTTGGCACGCTGGCCGCGTTGGGCATCTATCACGTCAGCCACGATCCCCAGATTCTGGCGTCGCTGTTGCCGCAACATGCCGTGGGTTACTTTGTGCGGCACGGCTGGGGCGGCATCCACATTCTGGGGTCCGTGGTGCTGGCGGTAACGGGAGGCGAAGCGCTCTACGCCGACATGGGGCACTTCGGCATCAAACCGATCCGCTGGGTGTGGACGGGCCTAGTGATGCCGTCGTTGTTACTCGCTTACCTCGGCCAAGGCGCCCATGCCTTGCGCGTGCCAGGTACTTTCGCGAACCCGTTCTTCTCCATGGTGCCCGCCGGGATGGCAACTTACGCGTTGGCGATCCTATCGAGTTTGGCGACCGTGATTGCGTCGCAAGCATTGATTTCGGGGGCGTTTAGCCTCACGCGGCAAGCGATGCAGTTGGGTTACTTTCCGCGCGTACGGGTCAAGCATACCGCGCATGAATCGCAGGGGCAAATCTATATTCCGCAAGTGAACTACTTACTCGCTATCGGCTGCATTCTGTTAGTCGTCGTATTTAAAGAGTCGTCTAAATTAGCGGCGGCCTATGGCCTGGCCGTCACCGGTACCATGGTATTTACCTCTTGCATTTACTACGTCGTGATTCGCGAGAGTTGGGGTTGGAAGAGTTCGCGAGCGATTCCCTTGTTAATCCTATTTCTGGCCATGGATTTGCCATTTCTGTGGGCCAATCTATTCAAGTTTCAAGATGGTGGCTATGTGCCGTTGCTGATCGGCGCGGCCGTCATGACCGTGATGGTGTTGTGGAACCGGGGCCGGACGCTGGTGGCTCATAAGTACGCGGTGCGGTTTCCCACCCCGCAATCCGCTCAGAAGCGCATCCACGCCCGCTTGGTATCGCGCGTGCCGGGAACCGCCGTATTCATGGCGTCCAGCGCGCAGATGCTGCCGCCCGTGTTGGTCCATCATGTAGAGCGCAGCCGCGTCTTGCAGGAGACGGTGATTCTGGTAACCGTGCTCACGGCCAATCGTCCCCTGGTGCCGGAAGCGGAGCGCTTCACCGTGGGCCTTTCCGAGGAGGGATTTCACCGCGTGGTGATCAATTACGGCTTCATGGAAGAGCCGCAGGTTTCACAGGTGCTGGAAGCCGCGGTGCAGCAGGCCCAAATTCCCTTTCCCGGAACAGAAGTGACTTACTATCTGGGCCGCGAAAGCTTTGTCGCCTCCCGGCGGGGCCGCATGGGTGTCGTAGCGGAATCGATATTCGCTTTTCTGCAAAGAAATGCCGTGGCGGCGGACCGCTATTTCGGCCTGCCTTACCGGCAGGTGGTAGAAATCGGCACGCAAATGGATTTGTAGGACTTAAGTTGAGAATTTGCACTCGATGCATCATTTCCAGCCCGCTGCGAGAGCTTCAACCCGCGATAGATGTTTTCGTCAGTGATGCAGTCGTCAGCGGATGCTATTTTCGATTGACTGGAGACTCTAGGGCCTATGTTTTTTTATTTTAGGTGGAATCTCGGAACGTGGTAACTGGAGAATGTGCCCCACCGCTCGCGCGGCGGGCTAGGTAATCGCCTATCTAAGTTTGCCTAGCTTTTAGTAATTAGCGCTGCGCAAGGAGCGTTGCCCCTGGTGGCGCGCATAGTGAGCCGGGCTCAAATTCAGGAAGGCGGAGCGCCGGCCCTGGCAATCCCCGAAGCCGGTTTCCACGAAGCCGGCTTTCTCAAACACGCGGCGTGAGGCGTAGTTTTGTTCGAACACGATCGCGCTGAGCGGCTCGTCCGGTTGTTGCGCGAAGTGGTACTCGGCTAGGCGTTCCAGGGCTTCCGTCATAATGCCGCGATTCCAGAATTGTCGACGCAATTCGAAACCGACCGTGATCGTGTCGATCTCTTCCAGATTGCCGAACGAGATCCACCCGCAAGGCCCGGCCTGCCATTGGTCGATCGCCCACCTTTGGGGCGCCCAGACGTGGGCAGGAGCTTCGAGCCAGGCGCGGATGCGACCGCGGGCGGGTTGCAGAGTGAAGCGCCGTACCTCTTGGTCCTGCAGCAGTTCCTCGAGCCACGGTGTGTCGCCCGAGTGCAGGGGGCGCAAGCGCAGCCGCGCGGTTTCGAGGATTGGGACACTCATCTCAAGAGAAGAGTCGGCGGATGGGGGCTCGGGCTTTAGTTGGGCAAGCGTCACGTTGTCGCCCTGTGATTCTACTGGATCCAGACGCTAGATGTGGACGCTAGGCGTGGGCGTTGGCCATTTTCCACGCATAGAGGGGGAACTTGTCGGTGAGCGCCGACACGCGACGGCGAACCGTGGCTAGCGTATCGTCGGATTGCGGATTCTCGATCACCATGCCGATCAACTCAGCTACTTCGCGCATCTGTTCTTCGCGAAAGCCGCGCGTGGTGAGCGCCGGAGTGCCGAGCCGGATGCCGGACGGATTCAGAGGTGGGTTGACATCGAAGGGAATGGCATTCTTGTTCACCGTGATGTGCGCCGCGTCCAGCGCCTTTTCGGCTTCTTTGCCGCGAACGCCGCGGGCGAACACGTCCACCAAAACGATATGGCTATCGGTACCGCCGGAGACGATGCGCACCCCTTGCCCTTGCAGGCTTAGGGCCAGCACGCGCGCGTTCGCCAGCACTTGCCGCTGGTAATCGATAAACTCAGGCTGCATCGCTTCGAGGAAACAGACGGCCTTGGCAGCCACCACATGCATCAAAGGGCCGCCCTGCGTGCCGGGGAAGACCATCTTGTCGATGGCCTGGCCGTACTTGGCCTGAGCGAGAATAAGGCCGGAACGCGGGCCGCGCAGCGTCTTGTGGGTCGTCGTGGTGACGATGTCGGCGTGCAGGCAGGGGTTGGGATAAAGGCCCGCGGCGATCAGGCCGGAGTAGTGGGCCATGTCGACTAACAACAGCGCGCCCACGCTATCGGCGATCTCCCGGAAGCGGGCAAAGTCGATGACGCGGGCATAGGCCGAGGCACCCGTGATGATCATCTTGGGCTGGTGCTCTTCGGCGAGCCGCTGCACCTCGTCGTAGTCGATGGTCTCGTCGGAATGCTTCACGTGATAGCCCACGAAGTTGTACATCTTGCCCGAAAAATTCAGGGGATGCCCATGGGTGAGGTGCCCGCCATGCGCCAAATCGAGCCCCAGGACGGTGTCGCCCGGCTGCAGTACCGCGCCGTAAGCCGCTTGATTGGCCTGCGAACCCGAGTGCGGCTGGACGTTGGCGTATTCCGCGCCAAAGAGCTGTTTGGCCCGGTCGCGCGCTAGATTTTCGACAATGTCGGAGAACTCGCAACCGCCGTAGTAACGGCGGCCGGGATAGCCCTCGGCATATTTGTTGGTGAAGATACTACCGGTCGCCTCCAGCACCGCCTCGGAGGTGAAGTTCTCGCTGGCGATCATCTCCAGGTAGCTTTGTTGGCGTTCGAGCTCGTGGGTAACGGCGGCGAAAATTTCCGGGTCGGCTTGGGCGAGAGGGCGGGCGAACGAATCCATGCAAAGTTCCTTTTGAGGGTTATCGGCCGATCCAGGGGAATTTTATAGCCCACTCGGCTCGTACCTCCATCATAACAACGGCGAATCGCGCCCCGCGCTTTAGGATGCCTTCCCGTACCGCTTGGCGAGGTAGATGCGATAAAGGGCCAGAATCACCACGGCTCCCAGAATCGACATGATCCAGCCTGCGGCCTGCTCTTGCGGACCATAATCTAGCCTGGTCTTCACCCAACCGCCCAGCACGGCCCCGGCGATTCCCAGCAGGATGGTGACGAAGATCCCTCCCGGGTCCTTGCCCGGCATAATTAACTTTGCCGCGGCGCCGACAATCAAACCGAAGAAAATGGAACTAATCAACTCGATATCCATAACGCTATCTAAGCACGTCATGGGCCATTCACCGCTATAATACGTGTTCGGTGTGAAGGAGTAACAAGCCATGACTGAGGTGGGGTTCAACGCTGTCGCGCGCGAGGCGAGCGTGCGGCGTAAGGCGGCCGGATCGCTGGTTCGTCTTGAGCGGGCGAAGGGCAGCTTGGCCGGCGGTGTCTCCAGTGGTCTGCGGCGCAGCGCGCGTCCCTTTCCCCTATTTTTTCACCACGGCAGCGGCGCACTGCTCACCGACGTCGACGGCAACGTTTATGTCGATTACACCTTGGCTTGGGGTCCGCTGATCTTAGGGCATGCCCCACCCGCCGTCAACCGGGCGTTGATTGAGCACTTGCAACGCGGCTATACCTTTGGCGCTCAGCATGACCTCGAATACGAAGTTGCCGAGTTAGTGCAAAAATCTGTACCCTGCGCGGAACGCGTTTGTTTCGCTAATAGCGGCACGGAGATCGTGCAACTGGCTTTGCGATTGGCGCGCGCCTACACCGGGCGCACGAAGTATCTGAAGTTTGAGGGCCACTATCACGGTTGGGATGATAGCGTCCTGGTAAGTTACAAGCCGTCGGCCGAACAAATTGCGCAGTTCGGCGACCAGCCGGTACCGGTGGGCGCGGGGCAGCGTCCGCACCCGGGCGCCATTATCGTCGAGTGGAATGATCGCGCCGCCGTCGAGGCCGCTTTCCGTGATCATGGCGCTGAGCTATCGGCCGTGATCTGCGAACCTATTCTGTGTAATAGCGGTTGCATTCCGCCAGCCTCCGGGTTCCTCGAATTCCTGAGAGAAGTTACTCAGCGGTCGGGCGCCTTACTCATCTTCGACGAAGTCATCACCGGCTTTCGTCTAGGGATCGGCGGTGGGCAAGCGCACTTTGGAGTTACCCCGGACTTGGCCACCTTCGCCAAGGCCATCGGCGGCGGGCTGCCTTTAAGCCTGCTGGCCGGCAAGCTCGCCTTCATGGAGCTGATCGCCAATGGCACCGTGGTGCATGCCGGGACATTGAACGGAAATCCTTTGGTGCTGGCCGCGGCCAAGGCCACCATCGAGACTCTGGCAGCTGACGACGGGGCCGCATATCGCACCATGTGGTCTTTGGGTGACCGGTTACGCGAAGGTCTGCGCGAGTTACTCACGCGGAAAGGCTA
>JAYVRS010000355.1:0-6656 GCA_043776185.1 Bryobacteraceae bacterium
GAACTGGCGGGCGTAGCCGAGCGGCTGAAGCTAGCCGTCGCCGGATTTAAGGTCTAGCCCTTTCGAGCACCCAGGAGACAAAGATGCCGAACGTAAGCGCCGCACCATCAGAAACGACCAATTTATTGGCGACATTCTTCTTGCGCGAAGCCGCTTTCGCTTTGCAGGCAGGCGCGATCCAGGAGGTCATCCGGCTGGGTGCTGTGACGCCAGTGCGGCACGGGCCGCGCGAGGTAGCGGGGGTCATCAACCTGCGGGGCCGCATCGTCACTTTGCTGGATACCGGACTCATCCTGGGTCTGGCGCCCGCCGTGCGAGACCGCGAAAGCCGGATCTTCATCATTGAGGAGCGGGGCGAGTTTCTCAGCCTGCTGGTGGACCGGGTGGGGGAAGTGATTGACGCTTACCCAGGCCGCACGGAAAGACTACCCCTCAATATTACGCCGGCCCAGGCCCGTTATTGTACGGGCGTCTACCGCTACAACGGACGGGTGATTACGCTGCTCCACACGCCGGAACTACTCGCCGGCGCGCCCGCCTAGCCATCACCGAACACCAGGACCATCGACATGAAACGAAACCAAGCTTTGGATCGCCTGAGCGGCGGACATCTGCGGTTGCAGCGCCACAGTGTGGCAGCGCCACAGTGCTGTCCGAGGGAGAAACTGGAATTGGCGGCCGGACGGTTCCGCGTCTAAGGAAGCATGAATGAGCACTCGGGTTCTAGTAGTTGACGATTCGATCCTTTTTCGGCGCGTCGTCGCGGAGGCGCTCGCGGGAATAGCGGGGGTGGAGGTGGCCGGCTCGGCGAGCAACGGCAAGTGGGGGCTGGCGCAACTGGCGGCGCTAGCCCCGGACGTGATGACGCTGGATATCGAGATGCCCGAGATGAATGGTCTCGAAGTGTTGGAGGCCATGAAAGCGGCGGTTTCGGAGACCGCTGTGATCGTGCTAAGTTCACAGACCGTGCGGGGCGGATCGATGACCATTCGGGCCTTGGAACTGGGTGCCTTTGACTTCGTGACGAAGCCCGAGGGCGGATCACCGGAAGATAACCTCTTGCAGTTGCGCACGAGGTTGCAGCCCATTTTGCGGGCCTTGGAACGACGCCGGGAAGTTCGGCAGTGGTTGGGAAGAACGAAGCCGGTACCGGCAGCGGTCCCAGTCCGGGCGCGAGTCGCGGGACCGGACGGGGGGGCGACAGCGGTGCGGCGGAGGCGCACGCAGGTGCCCATCGTGCTGATTGGCGTCTCCACGGGCGGTCCGGCGGCATTGCGCCAACTGCTGCCCGCGCTCCCGGCCAACCTGGCGGCACCGGTCTTTATCGTCCAACACATGCCGCCGCTGTTCACGGAGGCCCTGGCGCAAAGCCTGCGGCGCATATGCGCCATCGGCGTGAAAGAGGCGAGCGACCACGAGATGGCCCAGCGGGGCTGGGCGTACATCGCACCGGGCGGGCGGCAGATGAAGCTGGTACCGGGCGCGGCGGGGGAGATCATGATCAAGCTGACCGACGATCCGCCGGAGAACAATTGCCGGCCGGCGGTCGACTATCTCTTCCGTTCCGCGGCACTGCAGTTTCCCGGACGCGCCGTCGCCGTCATTCTGACGGGCATGGGCAACGATGGTGCCCAAGGCTTGCGCCTATTGAAGCGCGGCGGATGCGCGACGATCGCGCAAGACGAGGCCACGAGTGTGGTTTACGGCATGCCGCGCGAAGCCTTCATGACCGGGGCAGTGGACTCGGTACTGCCATTGCCCCAGATCGCCGCCGCGATTGTCCGCGCGGTAGAAGAGGCTCGTACATGATTCGGCTTCTACCGGAGGAACAAGCGGTCGTGACGCAGTATGTCTACGCACTATGCTCGATCACCCTGGATGAATCGAAGGGCTACCTGATTGAGGGGCGGTTGGGTCCGGTGGCCGAAGCGGCCGGTTGCCGCAGTTTTCTCGAGCTCCTTCATCGCGCGCGATCAGAGGCCGGTAGCCAGTTGAAGCGAAAAATCATTGATGCGATCACCACTAACGAGACGCTGTTCTTTCGCGATACGTCCCCCTTCGACTTACTGCGCTTCAAGGTCATCCCGGAGATTATCGACCGCCGCAATAAGACCGACTCGAAGGCACCAATCCGCATCTGGAGCGCGGCCTGCTCCACCGGGCAGGAGCTCTACAGTGTCGCGATGGTGCTCGGCGAACTGTTAGGTGACCTGGGCCGGCATAGCATTCGCCTCTTTGGCACCGATGTTTCAGACGCCGCCGTCGCCCGGGCGAGCGCCGGCGTCTTCACCCAACTTGAGGTGGGGCGCGGACTGGCCGATGCGACCCGCGTCCGTTACTTCCATCCCGATCCCGGCGGCTGGAAGGTCCGCGATGAACTGCGCGGCCATGCCACCTTTAAGCGCCTGAACTTGATGGAGGATTTTACTTCGATGGGTAAATTCGACGTGATCTTCTGCCGCAATGTGGCGATCTACTTTTCGGAACCAGACCGCATCTCTTTGTTCCGCCGGCTCGGGCAGCGGCTGGAGCCCGAAGGGTGCCTGGTGATCGGTTCGATGGAGTCGCTGTCGGGCATCTGCCCGGAGTACGAATCGAAACGTCACTTGCGTTCGGTTTACTACCAAGTGAAGACGGGAGCCACCGCAGCACCCGCGGCCCGTCCGCCGCTGGTACTCACGACGCGATAGCGACGAGCGGTAAGTGACGAAACGAACCCGGAAACTATTGATTCTATTGGGATGTTGATTAAACACGGACCGAACGCCGAGCCACCGGCCTAGCTGGCTTGGGCGACCGCTAATTGGGGATAGCAGACCGGACTTGCTGAATCGGCGCAAGTGGATGCAGCGAATCAGGAAGATACCCGTGAACGGCCTAGGGGACCCACAGGAAATAGGCCGAGCGCCGCCCGCGGCAGGTAGCTTCCAGATTGCAGGACCCTTTCCGGAGCGAGACGTTGCGAGGATTGACAGATTTCATTCTTCCGCTATTATAGAATTATGGTCAGGGCGAATCAGGCGAGCGCACGAAAGTCACCAGCCGTCGATTCGGCGCGCTATGCCGATATGTTTGCGGCGATGGGAACTGACGCGCGGCTCCGCATCCTTCGTTTGTTGCTCACCGCCCATCCCGAAGGCCTGATCGTGGGCGACATCCAAAGCGAATTGGGCATCCCGGCCTCAACTCTGTCCCACCACTTGGATAAGTTGAAGCACGAAGAGCTCGTCACCGTAGAGCGCCGCAGCACTTTTCTTTGGTACCGCGCCAATGTAAAAACGCTGCAGGAATTGCTGGGCTTTCTTTATTCCGAATGCTGCACGCGCAACAAAGCCGTGAAGCCCGAAAGCATCATCCGACTCTGTAAGTCATGCTGACCGCCTAAGGAGACAACCGATGAACATTACCCGACGCCACCTTTTACGGAGCACCGTTGCCGCCGTTCCCCTCACCGCGGCCGCCGCGGGCGGAAAGACGATTCTGGTACTCTGCACGGGAAACTCGGCCCGCAGCCAGATGACGGCAGGCTACCTAAAGTCGCTGGACGCGAAGCTGGAGGTCTTCTCCGCGGGAACGAATCCTTCGGCACGAGTGAATCCGTTCGCGATCAAGGCCATGCAGGAGATTGGGATCGACATCTCGAGTGGCAAGCCCAAAAGCGTGCGCCAGTTCCTGGGCCAGCCATTCGATTTCGTCGTCACCGTTTGCGATGACGCCGACAAGAATTGCCCCAACTTCACGGGCAAGGTGGGCAAGCGGCGGCACATCGGGTTCCCCGACCCCGCCAAGGCCACCGGTACCGACGACGAAAAGATGGCTATCTTTCGGAAAGTTCGCGATGACATCCGGATCAAGTTCAAGGAGTTTTACGCCACCGAGATCAAGTAGCGGTTTTAGGGCGCGCGTTCTTCGAAGGCTTCAACTTGCCAGAACTGTTGAGCGCTACCGCTTGCCGAATGAGCGTCTGAAAGGCGGACTCGTCAACGGCTTCGCCTTCGTGGATGTCGATCACGCGGCGTACGTTTCCGTCGAGACTCGAGTTGAACAGACGAGCGGGATCCTTGAGTGACGCGCCCTTGGCGAAGGTGAGCTTCACCACTTTCTGGTTGGATTCGCCAGTGCAGATGATGCCGTCGTGCGACCAGACCGGAGTGCCCATCCATTTCCACTCCTCGATGACGCCCGGATCGGCTTTCTGGATGAGCTGGCGCATTTTGCGGAGGGTTTCCCCGCGCCAGTCTCCGAGTTCGGCGATCTTCTTCGAGATCCGCTCCGATGCCGGCTGGACTTGACTAGCGTTGGGCTTTTCCATTTGGCTCTAACGCCGCGGACGTGGACCGAAGCGTTTCACCAGGTAATCGACGATTTCGTCCTTGTCACCGGGCTTCACGTTGGCGCCCCAGTTGGTCATCTTGCCGACTTCGCGATCCCACTGGGCGCGGGTGAGGCGCTGCTGGGCGATCGGCTTATCGTCATGGCAGGCTAGGCACTTCTCGCGAAACAACGCCGACTCGGGCACTGGGGCGGCAGGAGAGGGCGCGGGCTTCGCGAGCGGCGTCTCCGTGACGTCGACCGCTACGCGGTGCACCACATTCCATAGATAGCCGGAGGGGTTCCATTCGGGCTCGAAGGGCTGGGTGTCGCCGGCGATGTCGCGGGCGCGGGCCATCAGGATGTAGTGGCCGGTGCTGGAGGGGGTCCAATCGAAGTGCCATTGACGCCAGCCGAAGGGGTGCTTGTCGGCGCCCAGAGTGGCGGGCTTCCAGGTGCGGCCGCGATCGACCGACACTTCTACGCGGGCCACGGGGGACATGCCGCTCCAGGCGACGCCGGAGATGCGGGTGGGCGTGCCCGGCTTGATGGCGCTGCCATCGAGCGGCGCGGCGATGACGCTCTTGATGTGCAGCGACTCGACGGGCTTCATCTGCGCCGGGTCAACCGCCACGCCGGGCGTGACGGGCTTGCCCGGATGGCGATAGGCCGTCTTCATGAAGAAGCCGTCGAACTCCTTGTCGAGAATGGTGATGTTGGTGAGCCACTTCACCCAGCAATCGCCGGCCCAGCCGGGCACCACCACGCGCAGCGGGAAGCCGTGCGACACGGGCAGCGCCTCGCCGTTCATTTCGTAGGCGAGCAGGGTGTTCATCTCCATGGCTTTGGCGAGCGGGATGGTGCGCTGGAAGTCGGGCATTTTGCCAACGGGCGTGTCGCCGCCATTGAACAGGACGTACTTGCCGGCCGGATTGACGCCGGCCTTTTTGAGCACGTCAGCCAGACGCACGCCGCGCCACTTGGCGTTGCCGACGGCACCGTATTCCCACTGCAGGCCGACGATGGCGGGCTCATAAAGGGCCCGTCCGTTGCCGGCGCATTCGCAGACGCTGACGAGTTCGGCGGCGGGCATTTTCTTCAAGTCGTCGAGCGAGAGCGTGAGCTTGTTGGCCACCTCGCCACCCACCTCAAGTTGAAAGGTTTCGGCCTTCAGGTTGGGGGTGAAGTGATGGGTCCGCACGTAGAAGCGGTCGATGGGGGTTAAGTAGTCTTTGAATCCGTCGAGCTCCATTTCGATGTCGAAGGGGCGCGTGGACATGATGCGGCCATCGCGTTTGGGCGTGTCGGCGGACCACAGGAAAGGGGCACCGCCGAGGGCAGATAAAAACAGGCGTCGATTGGTCATTTCTTTTCACTCCAGCGAATACTGAGCTTCGAGATCGCACCGTCGCTTACGTCGACTTCGTGCTGCTGCGAAGCATAGCCATCTTTAGAAAATTCGAGTTTGTGCCGGCCAGCCGGCAAGGTGAGGGTGGTGGGCGTCTTGGCGCTGACGTCTTTGCTGTCGACGCGGATAGACGCGCCGGAAGGCGTGGAATCGAGATAGACGGTGCCGGTGTTGGCGTCCAGGCGGGCCATCACCGAGTCTTGCTGCGGCACTTCGAAGCGTTGGGTGATCGCGGTGAAGCCTTCGGCGGTGAAGGTGGCGGTGTGGCGTCCGGCGGGCACTTGAATCTCGCAGGGCGTGCGGCAACCGCGTCCGCTCTCGAGCACCGCCGTGGCTCCATCGGGTTGCGACTTCAGGCTTACCGGATAGAGTTGCAGCCCGCCCGATTGCGGCTGCGTGGTTGGTTCGGGCTTGGGCGAGGCGTCGGGTGCTTTCTCTGGTGTTTTGGCATCTGGTGCTTTGGCCTCAGGAGCCTTAGCCTCGGGTGCCGGCTGCACCTGTGCGGGACCGCTTGGCTGGCTGCGATCTCCCGGGCCAGCTTCCTCGGTGGTCGTCTTGGGCGGTGGCGTGGAGAAGTCAGTATTTTGGGCCCAGAAGACGATTCCGGCGGCGATGGCGACGGCCACGCCAGCGGCGATGGCGGCGAACTTCAGCAAGCGTCCACTCTTTTGCCGCTCGGTGTCATCCAGCGCGCGATCGGTCCGGGGACGCGGCGGTTCGCGTAACTCAGGAACTACGACGGCTGCGGCCAACGGCGATGGGGCGGCGGCCGGAAGGCCCACCACGGTGGGCGCGGAGTCGCTGGCCCCGCGCGGCAGCGGTTGCCATTGCGGCTGCCTCGCGAGCCCGGCCTCCAAGGCCTCGACAAACTCGACGCAAGTGGCAAAACGGCGGGTGCGATCCTTGGACATGGCGCGGCTCAGCACCGCCCCCACGT
>JAYVRS010000356.1:0-2063 GCA_043776185.1 Bryobacteraceae bacterium
CCAAATCTCGCCTGTCTCTTTGGGCAGCGCCGATAAGTCGCTCTCGCGACGGTCCGCGTTCACCGCCACTAACTCGCGGCCCGTCTGCCGGCCCACTTCCCAGAAGCCTTCGCGCGACAGGGTGAGCGTGGGCGCCTTTACTGACTCTTCGAGCGTCAACGCGCGCTTGCCGGAAGGGTCAAGCACTTCGACACTTACTTGCCGCGTGGGCTTAGCCGGATCGCCGGGCGTGCGTAACTCAAGAAACGAATCGACCACCGCCGATGCCGGTCGCTCATCGGCATTGCTGAGATACAGCGCGGTCTGTTCGATGAAGGGTACGAAAGACGGGTTCAGCGGAAAATCGTTAGCGATGTTATCGAAGCTACTGCTGAAAAAGAGAATGCGGCCTTCGCCCATGGTGCGCTCCGCCAGCAGCGGCGTGCCTTCGTTCAGCCGGGCCAGCATCCGCAGGTTAGTGCCGTCGATGCGCACGGCCTGGTAGAACTTGACCCCTTCCAGCCGATCAGCGCGCTGGATGGCGGGGTGCGTGGCGTCCGGCTTGATGACCGTCAGGAATCGTTCGCCGGATCGTGATGCGTATTTGGATTGCTCCACCTTGGCTCCAAGTACCGGTACTCGCTCCTGGCTGGCGATGCCGGGGCCGGCGGTAATCAGCAAACGTCCACCATTGGTCACTAATCGTTTGAGCGAATCGACAAACGCTTCAGGTAAGTAAGCCGGGTCGTTGAGAACGACAAAAGCGAACTTACTCGGGTCAACGCCACCGGTCTGATCGGGAGTTAGTTCGTCGACGGCAAAGTTCGACGTGCCGGTCGCCTCCAGGGCGCTCTTGAAGTAGAAAGCACTGCGCGCTTGGCGAACGTCGCGCACGAACAGAATCCGGCGTGAATCGGCGCGTTCGATGGCAAAGCGGAAGACGTCATCGGCGGCCAGGGCGTCGCCGCCTTCGAGCCGCACTTCGCCACGAGACCAGCCATAGGGAGCTTCGATGCCCTGAAATTCAACATTCATTCGGCCGTTCGCGGCCACCGTGGCGAGCTTAGCGGCTTGTTGGCGGCCGTTGAGCCAGAGCGAAACCGGCTTCTTGGCCGCGGCCGTTTCATAGCCCGTGATCGTCACCAGGATCTTAGTCAGTTTGGGGTCGCCAATGGTCCGCGGCGCTTGCACGCTTTCCACCGCCCAATTGGCACGCTTCGACGGCGCTATCTCGTGGGTGACTAACTTCGTCAGCGGGCCCAATTTCAAGTCATTGAAGCCAGGTGGCAACGACGACTTCTGGATGTCGCTAAAGAAATGCACTTCCACCGGGCGCTTGGCCGCTTCCGCTAAGGAGCGCAACGTCCGTGAAAGCTCGCCCAAGGATCCGCGTCCATCGCCTGCTTCAATCGTGGCGATCGCCCCCATCAGTTCGGGCTTTTCGGCGCTAGCTTGCGTGAGTAACTCGGTGCGCCCCGAGAGCGCGATCACTTGGCCGGTATCGCTAGCGCTGAGCGAAGAGATCACGGAACGCGCCTCGGCCTTGGCTCGCTCCAGCGCGTCACCGGCCCGCATCGAGAAGGAGCGGTCAATCGCGACGATCACCAACTTCGTGCCAGACGCGATGGCGGAAGGCGACCGTCGAATAAAAGGGTTCGCGAAAGCCAGGGCCAGTAAGGCCAGCACCGCCAGCCGCAGCGCGAGTAACATCAGGTACTTCAAGCGCCGGTGCTTCACGGAACTTTGCGGCCGGCGTTCAAATAACTTGAGGGAACTGAACTTGATCGGATCGTTGCGATGCTGCTTCAGTAAGTGCAGCCAGAGCGGCAGACTTACAGCGGCCAAACCGGCCAGAAACCAAGGCGCGAGAAAACCCACTTAGAGTCTCCCCTGGCGGCGCGTAAGATACTCGCGCAAGGCCGCATCGAGCGGCTGGTCGGTCTGCACCATCATATAGTCGAGCCCCGCTCCCTGGGCGGCGCTCTTCATCGCGGCGATGTGCGCGTCAATCTTTTCGCGATATTCGGTATGCGCGTATTCTGGCGACACCTCGATTTCGTCGTCCGTCTCCAAGTCAACCATCA
>JAYVRS010000357.1:0-2062 GCA_043776185.1 Bryobacteraceae bacterium
CATAATTTATAACTTGTTCTAGCCCGCGCGGCGGTTTAGCCGCGGGGACCCGTCTGGCCACATCGCTGAATCCCTGTAAGTTTGCACGTGCGTCCGCAAGAGAAGGTGATCCCCCGGCTGACGCCGGGGGCTAGTGAATGTACTCTTCACGAGGTGAAAAGGGGTTTTTGTGCACTGGCGTGGGATCCCTTACGGTCGGGGTTGTGTTTGGCCTAATGATCCGCTGCACCCAACAGAACCCCGACTGTCATCGGGTCGATCGCTAGCCGGCGGAAGTGACGGCCACACCGGCGGGCGCCGTCCTTCGAACGCGGCCAGCCCTTCCTCGAAATCAGGACTAGAAAAGTTCTGGGCGCGCATTTCGGCGGCGAGCGTTCCGCCAGCGGCCAGACTCAGGCCGCGTGAGCGGTGGACGAAGTCCAGGCCGCGAGCCATCACTTCGGGTGACCAGTTGGCCAGCAGTTGGGCGATGGCGGTGGCGCGATCGTCGAGTTCGATGGCGGGAACCACTTCCTGGATCAACCCATACTGCAGCGCTTCATTCGGACCAAAGATGCGGCCCGTGAGCGACATCTCCAGGGCGCGGCGGGACCCCACGGCGTCGACGATGCACCGATAGACGACAAAGGGCCATAAACCGATGCGGACTTCCGTCAGCCCAAAGCTAGACCCTTGCGCGGCGATGGCCACGTGCGCATTTGCTACCAGTCCCAGACCTCCGGCCAAGGCGGGGCCGCTCACCGCCACGATCAGCGGCTTGGTGAGCCGGGCCCCTAAGGTGAACAGGCGTTCGTGCCAAAAGCTGGGGTCCACGGTGCGGATTTCGGCGAGGTCCATGCCGGCGCAAAATACTTTGCCTTGGGCCTCCAGCAGAATGGCGCCGACGCTGGGGTCGGGTTGCTCACAGGCTTCGACGATCGCTTGGCAGAGGTCAGCGTTCAACGCATTGCGCTTCGCTTCCCTCGCCAAGGTGAGACGCAGCAGACGGCCTTCCCGGCTGACGAGCAGATTAGAGCTCACCGTCTTCGACCTCGATCTCCATGCGCAAAAGCGCCGCGGACATCGTCTTACCTTGGGCGTCGATGCGTAAGGAAAGAGTGCCACCACCGCCGAGCGATTCATACAGCAGAAAATTCAAAGCGCCCAGATTCGGCAGCTCAAACCGCTCCACCTCGCCTTTGACGAAATTGCCGAAATACGATTTCACGCGCTCGGCCGTCACTTCGCGAATCAACACCGCATAGTGCTGGGGCTGATAGGCGATCACGCCGATATTGGCCATGTCACCCTTGTCGCCGGAACGGGCGTGGGCAATCTCCGAAAGGGGAATCTTCATGCGAACACCTCGACATGGGTGCGGATCTCTTCGCGAGGCACCAGCGCTGGCCAGTAGGCGATCACTTCTCGCAGCGGGGGGCGTCCATCGCCGAAGCCGGTTGCCGTAGGCGGGCCGCAAAGCACTAACGGAATCAGTTCGCGAGTGAAACGATCGACGTCTTTTTTGCTCTGCCCGCGCACGCCTATGCGCAACTGCACTTCGGGCACATCAGGGAACGGCAAGGCGGCCGGACCGTGACAGGCGTTGAAGCCCAGGATTTCGGCCCAAATCTCTTCAAAATTCAAGCCCAGCTGAGACAACCGTTCGCGCACGATGCGTTCGGCCAAACGCGCTTTGCCGTAGGCTTCGGGCCAACTATAGACCAAGGAGCCGATGGCCTTGTAACCCCATTCGTAACTCAACGAGACCTTAAGGAACGGCGTGCGCGGACGCCCTTCAATGCCGCTCACCCTTACCCGGTCGCGACCCGTATCCTTCAGTTGGATGGTGGTGAAGTCGGCAATGCAATCGGGCGTAATGTAATTTTGCGGGTCGCCGAGTTCGTAAAGTAACTGCTCTTTCACCACATCGGAGGTGACGCGGCCACCGGTGCCGGGATGCTTGGTGACGGTGAAACTGCCGTCGGGCTCGGCCTCAACGATGGGGTAGCCGATGTTGGCGAAGTCCGGAATGGTCTGCCAATCCACTTGGCAATTGCCGCCAGTGGCCTGCGCACCGCATTCG
>JAYVRS010000358.1:0-2058 GCA_043776185.1 Bryobacteraceae bacterium
ACGAAGGGGGGCTCTAGCCATTGACGACTTTCTTGAGCCGGGTCTTTTCCATCGAGATGGTGCGGCGATTGTGGCGGGTTTCGCGCATGCGTTCGCTGGCGGCTTCGACGGCGTCGGCGAAGGTTTCGCCGTTGGCCTCGGTGGCACCCCAGCTGAACATCACGGAAAAGTTGCCCAGGGAGCGCAACTGGAAGTCCCAGAGGCGTTCCGAGAGTCCGTTCAAGCGGCGCTGAGCGACCGACCCGTTCTCGTTGGCGAAGACCACGATGAACTCATCATCGGAGGAGCGGCAGCCGAAAAATTCGTTGCCGTTCGGAGCGGTAATCAGAGACTTCACCAGTTGGCTGACCGACTTGGCGAGTTCCTCAGCGGCGGGCCGGCCAGAGGTCTCCTGGAGGCGGGCGTAGTCGTTGATGCCGACGGAGACGATCAAGCCCGTGAACAGCGCCTTGTCACGCTTCAGGAAGTCGAGGGTAGCACGGTCGTTCATGCCGCCCGGCAAGGTGAGCACGCCGGGATCTTGGGGCTCGCCCGACGCTTCGATTTCCTCTGGGGCCGAGAGCTCGGTCGGCACAATGCCGGGCTCCGCGTTTACGGCCGCCATCAGGCTATCGAAGGATTCGTGCGGCGCAGGGGCCACGGTTTCGCCTAAGTCGGCCTCGGTAAGGAAGTCAATGGGTGCAGTGACGGGCAACGATTCGGCGGTGACCTCGGAGAAGGTGTCTTCGGCCAAAAGCGATTCCGGCAGTTCGCCAGCCACTTCGATGGCGGCTTCTGCGGATTCAAGATGAACCGGTTCGGCTTCAACAGCCAGTTCGGGCTCCGGCGCGGCCACGATCTCGTCAGGTCGAACTGTTTCGACGTAAGCCTCAGCACGGAGGGGCTCTTCGGGCGAGGGCGAGGAGACGTTGTTATTCAGTACGCGGATCCGCACCACGGGCTCCTCAGTTTCGAATTCAGGTAATTCGATTTCAGGTATAGGGAACTCAGTGGGCGGCGGGACCTCGGCCACGGGCAAGGCAGCGTCGGGTACCGTTTCGTCCAGGCGACGTTCAAACTCGAACTGCGAAGCTTTAGCGATGCTGGATGGTGATTCAAAGAGGCTGCGCAGGGACTCGCGCGTCGAAGTGATGGTGGTTTCCTGTTTGGTATCCGGGACCGTGGCAGGCTGCACAGCAGGCAAAGCCTCGATAGCGACGGGCTCTTGGTGCCAAGTGGCAGTGCGCCAATCAGGCTCGGGAACTTGGACGTGCGGAACGGGAATGTCAGCAACCGGCCTTTGAGCAATAGGGCTTTCAGGTGCGATGGCAGCGGCGGATATCTCCATCAGTGCGGGGGCCACTGCCGCAACCGGGACTTCAGCTACTGGAGTCGGCGGGGTAACGGCCGTAGGGAAGAGAGGTATCCGGGAAACGCGGCGGTCGTAGGCCGGCAGCCGTGGCTGGTAAATCGGTTCCTGAGGGACAGATGTCTCGGGAGTCGCCTCGGAGTGGACCGCCGTACGCACGACGTTCTCCAGATTCCTTCCCACTTGAGCGATCGCCGTTAGCACGGCATTCGAATCAAGCTGGAATTGGGGCTGGCGGGCGCGTTCTTCCTGACGAACGGTCATCTCAAGCACTTGCTCGCGCAGGCGCTCGTTTTTTCCTTTCAGGTAATCGACCAGGAAGGCGACGAGCGTACAGCCCAGCGCCACCACGACACCAAGAAAAATCACGAAAGTTTGAGTATCGAGCCCGGTCACTAGTTCCATGACAGTACTTAGAGCTTATCGGCGGTGACCTAAGGAACAAATAGATCCAGCGGTTCATAAAGTCTGTAGTACTTTCGCTTTTTATCGGTCATCGCCAACCTCCCCCGATGGCGCGGAGGGGCGCAATTCTACGCATAAGCTATAGATATTATCACTAGTGTCCGGCTAGAAGTCGAACAGAATCAACTGCTTGCCGTGGTCGACTAAATCGATTTGGGGGTCAGATCCTCGGAGAGCCCGTAAAATGGGCATTTTTTCGAAAAGCGTGATGCTGAGAACCTGTAGGATTTGGTAGAGACTGGCCT
>JAYVRS010000359.1:0-6624 GCA_043776185.1 Bryobacteraceae bacterium
GTACGTTTTGTCGAAATCACGCCGCCCAATCTTTACGGCGGTAACAACGGCACCTGGGATCAGCACGACAAGCTTCGGGAGGGCCACGAGACGAATGCGGTGGTTACTGACCAAGCGGTCACCGCGTTGATTAAGGACCTAAAGTCGCGCGGCATGCTGAAAGATACGTTAGTTCTATGGGCGGGCGAATTTGGCCGTACGCCCGATACCGGCAATGGTGACGGGCGTGACCACCATCCGTTTGGCTTTACGATTTGGATGGCCGGTGGGGGAACGAAGGCTGGGCTCATCTACGGCGCGACTGATGAGTTGGGCAATCATGCCGTGGAAAACGTGATGACCGTGCATGATCTCCATGCGACGATCCTGCACTTGCTGGGGCTTAACCACGTCAAACTCACCTATCGTTTCGGCGGCCGGGATGTCACATTGCCGGATGTCCATGGCCAAGTGGTGCCGGCGCTGGTAGGATGAAAGTCCATGAGTGACCCGATCTCCGAATATCAGCGTTGGAAGCAGCAAGGGCAGGGCCTGCGCTCGAACGCCAAACAAGCCATCGAATTGCGCTTCCGCGAACTTCTTACAGAAGCCATTCAACTGGCCGAGGAATACAAAGCCGACTTCGGCAAGGCGCTGATGCCGCCGCCCTCGATCACTTCCTTTCGGTATAAGGCCGGCGGCAAGCGCCCAGCCGCCAAACCGGTGGTGAAGAAGGCTGCGGCGGCCCCAGTGGTGAAGAAGGTGGACCCCGCCATCGCTGCGCTCAACAAGAAACTGGCCGGGGCGAGAGCTAAGCTGGAGGCGGCGAAGGTGGCTGGCACGCCAACGAAGAATCTCGAAGACAAGGTGTATGAACTTGAGGACGATCTGCGCTTAGCGCAGTCGGCGTAGCGCATGATCCCGGTCGACGTTCCGCTGCTTCCGCCCAACAACGCGACTTATTCTCAAGCGGTGCGTTTGGGGGATTTGGTCTTCGTCTCGGGACAGTTGGGCGTCGATCCCTGCAGCCGGGAACTGGTCGACGGCGGTATTGAAGAACAGACGCGTCAGGCGATCGACAATGTGGCCACGATCCTGGCGGCGGCCGGCTCGTCGCTGGATCGAGTGGCCAAGGTTACGATTTTTCTGACGGACTTCGCGTGGCTGCGGGCGATGAACGAGGTTTATGCCGGGCGGTTCCCACATCGCCCGGCGAAGACGACGGTGGAAATCGTACGCCTTGATAAGGATGCGCTGATCGAGATTGAAGTTATCGCCAGCCTGTAGGCCAGAAGCGTCCCACCTCGCGCATGTAGGGGCCATACTGGTCTGGAAAGCGCGCCAATAGGTAACGTTCCTCGATCCGGGTGCGAATCGCCAATAGCGTAAAGACGACTCCGCCCAGCAGGGCCGGTAGCCAGTTGCCGATGGCGACCCCTACGCCGACGAACAAAGCCAGCAGTCCGACGTACATGGGATTTCTGACGAATTGATAGGGACCGCTGCGGACGAAATGTGCGTCGCGTCGCGTGACTACGGTGTCGGTGATGTTCGTGCCCAACGTGCGATACATCCACATGAGCCAAGCCGCCGAACCTATCATGGTTGCCGCGCCCATCCATCGCGCCGCGGCCAATACCGGAACGTCCGCGAAAGCAATCAGTGACGGATTCCAGACCCATCTTGCGATGACGACGAAGAGATTAAGCGCCACCAGCCTGATGCTCAGGAACAAGCCCCAGCCTTCCGCACGGCGGTCGATCGGCTCGCCGCTCTCCGCGCGCCAGCGATGATACCCTCCCCAGGCGAAGAGGACGGCAAATGTAACGAGAATGACGGGACGAATCTGGGAAAGCATAGTTACTGCTTATAACTGAACGATAGTAAAGTACGAGCGAAAGCGCAAGCCACACCATTGGCAGTTGAATCTAGTTGGTGATTGTGATAGCGTTGCCTCCAACGAGGTTGCTCATGCTTAAATTATTGATTTTTACGGCGGTTTCGGCCATCAACCTGTGGTCACAAGCTGCGGGTACAGCCACGGTGGTGGGCCGCATTACGGATAGTTCGGGATCGACTATCCCGGGGGCGAAATTGACGGTCGTGAATGTTGATACGGCGTTCGCGTCCGAGACGATCACCACGGCGGATGGCACCTACAACGTCCCCTATTTGGCCCCGGGCAACTATCGACTAACCGTGGAAACTACGGGCTTCAAGCGATATGTGCGCGAGGGAATTCAGCTGCGCACGGGCGAGACGCCGCGATTGGACGTGGTGCTCGAGGTGGGCGCGGTGACCGAGAGCGTGCAAGTCTCTGGAGCGGCGGCGCTGCTGGAGACGGAGACTTCGGCTTCCGGACTCGTGTTGTCTGGCGACCAACTTCTGAAGATTCCGGTGCCGCAGAAGCGTGCGATCCGCATGCTTTTCTACTACCCGGGCGCCAGCGCCATTAATGGCTTTCACATTTTGGGCCAACGTGGCGGGGCCATCGGCTACACGATGGACGGGGTGAACGGCAAGGAGCCCGGCATTGGCATCACCGGCGGCACTAACGAGCAGATTTCCACCACGCAGGACGCCTTTCAGGAAGTGAAGGTTTACACCACCGGCACCCCCGCCGAGTTCGGGCACTCTGCCGGCGGACTGATGTCAGTCGTCTTCAAATCCGGGGGCAACGAATTCCATGGCTCCGCCGAGGATCGCTACATCAACAAGGCCATGATCCACCGGCACTACCTCGAGCAGTTGCCTCGCACGAATCCCTTCGCTTATCACGAGACCTCGCTCCTGTTCACGGGTCCGGTGCTGATCCCCAAGATTTACAACGGCCGCAATAAGACTTTCTGGCTTGCCGGTTGGGAGCGCCATTTCGAGAACGCGGGCGCGTCCAGTGTGCGCAACACCGTGCCTACGCCGACCATGTACGCCGGTGACTTCTCCTTTGGCGGCCAACGTACCCCGGCCCCGCTTCCCATCTACAACCCCTACACGACTCGGCAAACCGGTACCACTTTTGAACGTGATCCTTTTCCCGGGAACGTCATTCCCAAGAACCTGCTCGATCCGGCAGTGCAAAAGTTCATTGATCGCAAACCCTTCACGCAACCGAACCAAGCCGGCGTCGCCACGGCCACCGGCCCCATTGAGAATCTGGTGGCGAACAATATCAAGTTGATCCGCCGCACCCGTTGGGATGCCAAAATCGATCATCAATTCACCCCGAACCACAAGATCTTCGGCCGCTACTCTCACGCCCGCCATCGCGCGGATAAGGGAGACCGGCAAGAGCAGTTTGCGTGGATCGAGTTAGATCCTAACCGCCAGCCCGCGCCGGTTGACCATGTCAATTTCGCCTTCTCCGACGTGCTGATCCTCAGCCCGACGATGAACAGCGAAATACGGGCGGGCTTCAATCGCCGCGCCCGTTCCGAGACCGCATTCACCCGCGGTGGGGACTGGGCCAAGCAACTCGGCATTCCCAATGTCTCCGGCGAGACGTTCCCGTTCTTCAACATTGGCTACACGCTGGGTGCCTTGCCCAGCTTCCAGAACATCGGCGAAGACTTCATGTTTCAGAACAATCTCTCGAAGATCGCCGGCAAGCACACTCTGAAGGTTGGCTATGAGATCCTGCGCACTCGCTATAACGCCACCTCCCAGGCCTTGCCCGGTGGCACTTACAACTTCGGTGCCACCAATGCGCCATTCGTTCCGAATACCGGCCAGACCTTCGCATCGTTCCTGTTGGGCACTGTTACCAGCGCCACATATACGCAGGACTTCGGCAGTTGGCTACCGCGTTGGTGGTCTCATCAAGCCTACATTCAGGACGACTGGAAACCGATGCGCAATCTGACAATTAACCTCGGCTTGCGTTGGTCCTACGAGTCGCCGTTTCAGACCAAGTACGTGCAGCAAGCGCAGTTCGATCCCAGCGTAAAAGATCCCATTAGTGGCTTACTGGGCGCCATCACTCATCCCAAAGGCCCCATCGGCAATCGCGATCTGAATAACTTTGCGCCCCGAGTGGGTCTCGCCTGGAACTTCCATCCCAAGATGGTTTTCCGCTCCTCCTTTGGCATGATTCATCAGGACCTATTTGCGCAGTCAGCCAACATCATGTTTAACGAGTATTTGGCTACGGCTACCATCCAAGCGCCAGTTGGAGATCCCCGGCATGTGTTCAAGCTATCCGACGGTCCGCCCGCCTTCCGGTTCAATCAGCAATCCGACGGCTCCGTTCCTTTTGTCGGCACGAACTTTTCGGGCCGGTCCGCCAGTTGGTATGACCCCAATATGCGTATGCCTTACGTGCTGAGCTGGTCCGGCGGGTTGCAGTGTGAGTTCGCCAAAAACTGGCTGCTCGATACCCAGTATCAAGGCCAATCCGGCGTCGGTCTCGTGAATAACTGGGATATCAACGCGATCCGCCTGAATGTCTCGAATGATGCCGCCACGCTCAATACCATCTTTCAGAACGCCCAGAATTTTAAGCCTTACACTCAATTCGGCTCGGTGAATCACTTCTCGAACTATGGCCACAACTCCTATCACGCGGGTACCGTTCGGGTGGAGAAGCGTTACTCCGCTGGCCTGGCTTTTAACGCCTTCTATACTCTGCAAAAGACCCTTACCGAAACCGAAGGCGAAGGTGGCGACAATGGCATCACGTTCTATAACCGGCGTTTGGAAAAGGCCCGCGCAAGTTACGATATCCGGCATCGCTTCGTCAATGTGATGAGTTACCAGTTTCCGTTTGGCGCTGGTCGCCGCTGGCTGAACGGCAATGGGCTGTCGAACCAAGTGCTGGGCGGCTGGGAACTTACTTGGACGCAGACCCTGCAATCGGGTCCTCCATTCACGGTTGGATTTGCCGGTAGCTCGAACCGGTTCCTGCCGGGCGAATCTCGCCCCAATATCTTGACTACTCACCAGCAGGCGGAGGTGAGCGATTGGACTCTCGGTGCCAATCGCTTTCCCACGTCCGCTCAGAATCCCTATCTGAATAGCAGTTCGTTCGGGTATCCGGCCCCTTTCACTGCTGGCACCCTGGGTCGGAATACGTTCGAGGCTCCCGGGCTCAATTGGACGCAGCTATCGCTCGCGAAGTGGTGGCAGATTAAGGAGCGGCTCCGTGTGCAATTGCGCATGGATGCGAACAATTTTCCCTTCAAGCAGCCGCAATTCGCGGTGCCAGGGAGTTCCTACAACACCAACGCGCTGGCAGCATTTGGCCGTATCGGGACCGGTACTCGAGGTGCCTTCTCCGATGTTGGTACAGCAAACTCCAACCTGCTGCTGGTGTTGAAGGCCCAATTCTAGCCCGGCGGACGGCCATAGAGCCGAGGCTACGATACTTCGCGATAATGGGAGCATGCGCGTACACCGAGCGGCCGAAGGGACTTTATTCCTGGCGATCCTCGCATGGGCTCAGCCGCCTTTGCGGGTGACGCCGAGGGCGAGTGAGCTTGATCGGGCGATTGCGATCTTCAAGACGGAATCGGCCAATCTGGGGCTTCGCCAGAGCGAGGAAGGTTCGACTCATAAGGACGTTCGCCCCACGAAGAGCAAGGCTCCTCGCTGGCACGGCCGATTCTTTGAAAATTTCCGCAACAACTTCCTGGATGCGGTGCCGCATGAGGTGAGGCAAAGAGGGGGAGCTCAAGGCCTGCTGCGGCGAAATCAGTTCGGGCTTAATCTAACGGGGCCCGTTGTAATTCCGAAGCTCTATAACGGCGACCGCAAGACATTTTTTACTTTCACCTTTGAAGGGGTACGTGAAAAAATCGGCCGCTCTTATTTGCGCACCATCCCCACCATCGCGGAGCGCCAGGGCGATTGGAGATCCAGTGTCGATGCCTCCGGCGTGACGCTGCCGATTTACGATCCAGCTACCACGGCGCGCAACCCCACGTTCAAAGTTCAGCAGCCGGTCTCACCGGAAAACCTTGAGTACTTGCGCTCGCCGTTTGCCGGCAATCGCATTCCTGACGCTCGACTCGACGCTAGCGCACGACGTGCTGCGGATCACTATCCTGTTCCGAATAGCACTGCCGGTCCCTTTTTCCGGAATAACCTTTTTGTTTTTGCCCCGGAGATCAATACCGCTAATGGTACGATCATCCGCCTTGACCATTCCGTGAATGACAAGAACCGGCTGGCGTTCAACCTCACGAACTCTACCGGTCTCGATGGAGCGGCGCCGATCATCGCTACTGCCGCCAATCCGGGTGCGGTAGTGGTGGATCGACGCAGCCGGCGGGCCTCACTGGATCATGTGCTCACGGCTTCCGCGCATAACGTGAATACTTTGAGCTTCGCGGCCAGTACTAGCCAGTTCGCCTATCTCAGCGAACCCGGGCAGAGCGATCAACCCTTTGCGCTCTATCGAATAAGTCCCTATCTCGCGCTGGGTCGAGCTTACCCGGCAACGCGTAGCGCGCGCAACACCTTTGTTCTGACTGATGGGTTCTCCAGCCGCCGCGGCAAACATCGCCTGGCAGTCAGTGGCCAATTGATCAAAGAACAAGTGAATATCTTCGCGCCCCAGTATCCGTCGGGCTTCTTCCAGTTTTCTGCCGGCCTTACCAGCCTTCCGGGCATTGTGAATACCGGACACGCATTCGCCAGCTTTCTGCTGGG
>JAYVRS010000360.1:0-2053 GCA_043776185.1 Bryobacteraceae bacterium
TTCGGATTGTTGCGCGTCGAGGTGATGCGCCCGAAGTTATTGGTGTCGAGGAAGTTCGTCTGCGATGGATTGGCGAAGGCGGGAGTGTTGGTCAAGTTGAAGGACTCAGCCCGGAACTCCATTTTATAGCGTTCGGCAAACATGAAACTCTTGAAAATCGAGAAATCCATCTTTCGGAAAGGCGGTCCAATCACCTGCGTCCGGGCGCCGCCGAGAGGCGAGAGATCGGTTTGCCCAATCTGGGCAGTTACCGGGGGCTGGCGGAAAGCTGCGGCGCTGTACCAGCGGTCAACCGACTTGAGATAGCGAGGTTCACCTGTCAGAAATGCCGCGCAACCTAGACCAGCCGCAGTGGTGCCGCCGGAACAGCCGATGGTTTGGGGTTGCCCGCCATAGAGAGTCACGATCCAGTTGGCGCTCCAGCCGCCCAGCACGGCTTGGGTAACGGGGTTCGCGCCGGCCAAATAAGCACGGCCCTTGCCTATCGGCAGGTCATAGCTGCCGCTGACTGTTAACGCCTGGCCGACGTGGAACGACGCCAGTGCCATCTCGCTCTTCATTCCGAATCCTGGCACGTAGACGGCGCGAAGCCCCCCGACGTTGCCGCCGCTCAACAGGTCGCCGGCGTTGGTTAGCGTCTTCGCCCAGGTATAGCTGGCCAGCATGTTCAAGCCACTGCTGAAGCGCTTGTTATACTTCGTTTGCAACGAGTGATAGTGGCTATTTCCCGCCGTTGCCGCATAGGAAGAATTGCGGGCGAAATCCGGGTGTTGAATAAATAGCTGCGGATTCTGATTCGGCGGCAGAAGTTGCTGAACCTGGTTGGTGCCGATAAAGGTCTCGATATGTCGGCCAAGAGAGGCGACATATCCGGCTTCAATGGAACTGTTAGCCGGAAGGGCATACTGCAAAGTAAAATTGTAGCCTTGGGTATAGGGAGTTTTGTAGTCGAACTGAATGCCGCGCAACGACAGGAACCGGCCATTGACTAGCTTCGGATCCAGCGGCACGCTCAGCAGACCGCGCTCCAGCGTGGCCGGCCGGCCATCTCCGTAGAGCACCGGGCTCCAGGCGTTAGCGGGCTGAAAATTAAAGTCGAATTGGAAGGGATAGTTATATCCGATGTTGGGCGCGCCGCCTCGATTCTCAAAGGCTCCGTAGAAGATGCCGTAACCTCCGCGCATCACGAGCTTGCTTGATACCTGATAGGCGAACCCCAGGCGTGGCGCGAAATTGTTCTTCTGCGCCCGTCCCAAGCCCGAGCCAAACTCGTCGCGGTAGGCAAGATTGATTCCATTGCGAACCAGCAGCTGTTGAAAGCTATCGGACAACTGCGGTTTATCTTTGCGGCTCGCAGGAATAATGTACTGTGGATTCGTGCCCGACGGAACAAAGTTGGCTTGCGAGGAGTACTTTTCTCCCACCAAACTGAACAGATCCCATCGCACGCCCAGGTTGAGCGTCAACTTGCGACTCACCTTCCAATCGTCCTGAAAGTAAAGGCCGGTATAGTATTTCCGGTTCGCCACACCGCCGAAATTCGAAGCCGCGACGCTATTCGGCCCCGCGCCACCGGTATTCTGCCCATCCGTTGGATTCAACAGAAATTGAGCGCGGCCCACAGAACCGTCAGCGGCATTGATGACTGAGGTGTAGGTGCCGGAGAAATTGAACCGGCCGCGCGCCGTAGGCGGAGCGATCCACGGAAAATCGATCAATTGGCCTTCCCATCCGGCTTTGAACGTGTGCGAACCGTAAATCTTGGTCAGGTTATTCGTAAGTTGGATCGTATTGCTAAAGCGCTCGCTGACGAGCCAATCAGGCGGTCCGAGCCCGGTAAGTCCTCCAATGGAAAGCCCAGGTAGGCCGCCATTTCCGGGTGCCTGCGGGATTCCCTGGATGCCAAACTTAGCCGGAATGTTAGTGGTGTCGTTACCATTGGCTTGAAGGCGCAAAGCGTGCTCCCGATTGAACCCCATCCGGAGTTCATTCACCAATGACGGGCTGAAGGTGTGCGAGTAACTGAGCGCGGCGCCCTGTGTCCGAACATCTT
>JAYVRS010000361.1:0-2053 GCA_043776185.1 Bryobacteraceae bacterium
ACTACCGTTTGACGAGCACCCTGAATCGGCGCTATCGTTGAAAGGTATTGAAGACATTGGGCGCCGTAGCCAAGTGGTAAGGCAGCGGTCTGCAAAACCGTTATTCACCAGTTCGATCCTGGTCGGCGCCTCCATCCTCTCTTCCCTACTCCGCTAGTACCCGCCTCAGCCTCTCCCAATCGAACGCCGGCCCGATATCCGTTTTTTCCGCATGAAAATTCTGGTGCGAAGCGACGCCGCGATAGTTCTCGTAATAGCTCCAATCCAGCCGATCTCGTTGGGTGTCTAAGGGGATCTGCTTTGGAATGGCAAATTGCTCGCAAAGCGAACGGGTCAGTTGGCACACCGCCGCCTGCTGCGCCTCTGGAAAGGCCGCAAAGTAATCCAGCCCACGAAAGCTCTTGCCCACATAGCGAGCCTTCTCATTCGCCCCGCAATAGCGCGTCCGATACTGCTTCGGCCAACAATTCAGCTGCTCACCCGGATCCAGCTTCAGCCCGCCCCAGTTCACGATCTCAATGCCGATGGAGCGCTTGTCCTGACGGTAGCCCGGGTTATGCGCCGCCGCCACGCCCAAGTGGCACGCCCAACAGGTGGGGTCAAACACCTCGTAGATGTGCCCATCGAGGTCCACCAGATAGGCCGTCGCCACGCGTTCCGGGGTCGATAGCCAGCTTTGGTAAGCGCCCTCCACGGAGCCGCCGGCGGTGAAATGCAGGACGACGAGATCCTTGGCTTGCTTCTCACCCACGAACTGGTCGGCCGGAAGACGCCGGCTGCGATCGATTGTCATTTCAGGGCGAGTTCCAGGAATCGTCAGAACTTCGCCAGGATGAATTAACCCGCCGGCGCGGATGGTGTTGGCAACCGTCAGCGCGGCTGCCGTCACGCCGAACCGAGCCGCGATCCGCTCCACTGAGTCACCAGGCAAAATCGTATAGCTTAATGAATTGATGGACACACTAGCCTCCAGATGCGAGGCTAGCTTGCTGTCAAGGGGTCTACGCGGCAGCGAGCCCATAAACCACTTAGAATCAGTCGCATGGTCTTCCGTTTTACTCGTGAATCATTTCGGGAAATGTGATATAACACTCTGGAGGTCTCCATGCCAAGCCCAACCCTGGACCGCACCAAAGACAATCCGTGGCTGCTGAAGACGCCGCCCGGGACGGCCGAGTTCACCATGCACACCGACACCAAAGATGGCATCTCCATCCTGGTCTGCACGGTGGGCAAAACCATTCTCCATTACGATGCCCGCTGCATCACGGACCTGCACAGCATGCTGAAAAAGCATGGCGACTGGATGGATCTCGGTGGTGCCGATGAGCAGAAACCGGCCAAAGAAGGCACGGTCGAAGCCTGGGGCCGCGCGCCGGCCAATCCGGTCGGCGGCTGGTATGGACTCAAAAAGGGATTACGCGGCCGTTTCGGCGTCTACGTACCGCCGCTGATGGAAGCGCTCGGCTTGTGCGAACTCGAGCACAACCTAAGGGCAACCGCATGCGAGCCAAATAGCCGTTCGGTGTTTGCTAGCCCACGGCGTTAGCCGTGGGGCACGAACCGCTTTAAAATGCGCCCCACGGCTAACGCCGTTGGCTAGTAAGCCGATTAGAATCAACGACTCCCGGGTTGGTTTCGTCTATTCCGGCAGCGCAAAGCTGTAGAGAACCTGCCCGGCCGACACGGCGATAAACTGCTTGCCGTCCACCGAGTAGCTGATTGGCGACGAGCCGATCGCCGCTCCCGTCTGCATCCGCCACAGGAACTTGCCCGTCTTTGACTCGAGCGCGATCAGATTGCCCTCCGCCGTTGACGAGAACAGTAAGCCTGTCGAAGTCGCTAGCACGCCTGCGCCCAGCGACCCTTGCGAGAGTTTGTAGTCCCATTTCACCGCCCCCGTCACCGTGTCGATGGCCTTAATCCCCGGAATCGGAGGTTCGCCCGCCGGCATGGCCCGGCCGCCCCAATAGGCCTTACCGGGCTCGTAGGTGCTCTTCTCGCGAATGAACCTTTGCGCGCCGTCGTTGTAGACGACGTACATCAGCCCCGA
>JAYVRS010000362.1:0-6598 GCA_043776185.1 Bryobacteraceae bacterium
TCCGTCCGTTTCGACGCCAGATATCCAAGGTAGGAGCCGTATGCGGTAGTGCCGCTCGTACGGATCTGTGCGGGGGGCGGCCAGCGATGGCCGTCCCTACCGCGACCACAATCATGGGCATTGGATTTTCGAGGCGTCTTCCGAGGATTCGATCTCGAATTTGATGCGTGACCTGCAGGGCGGTTATTCGCGGTATTTGAACAAGAAATATCGCCTCGAGCCCTGGTTGTTGATCGCCCCGTTGGCGGTTTATGGACGGCGGGCGAAGCGCATGTACTCGCTTTATCGGCGGGCAGGTCCGGTGGACTAGACACCGCGTTTTGATGCGGTGTTTTTGGATGGGGCCGGGTTTCGGTCGTTTTTGCGGTATGTCGAGAACAATCCAGTGCGGGCGCACTTGGTGCGGCGTGCGACGGAGTGGAAATGGTCCAGCGCCCGGGCTCATTGCGCTGGTACGAATGGCGGCGGCGGAGGCTTGGGCGATGTTTTTGGAGGGTCCGGTGGAGGAGGCCCGGAGGAATGCGGGGCGATGGCCGGGGCCTTATAACCGCGTCGTGGGCTGGGCGATGCTGGCGGTGACGGTGGGAGGGCCGCCGGGCTAGGTGCATTTTACCCAGCTCACTTTGCCCGTAGCCCACTAGAATCTGCACCGTAGCGCTTTGTAACCCCGAAGCTTAGTCCTGCGCCCGTTTTGACGGCCTCCCGGCCGCCTTGCCCCCTTGCTTATGCGGGTTCCGACTTGCCCTTCCCCGTAGGCATGCCCGGCACCAACTGAGCCGCACCAACTGAGCCCGCACCAACTGAGCCCACGGCCAACTGAGAAATTTCGGTTGAAGGGGCCCCCGCTTACTTTCGGCAGGCCGGGATTTTTCTTTGGATCTCACTTCCGCGCTTGCCTGCGGATCAACGCGGCAGTGCGCCAAGGGTCTACACTAAGAGATTCAGACCATGGATTTCTATCAGCAGACTCTCTTCAAGCTCAAGCAATACTGGGCGGACCGCGGCGCCATTATTCAGGAGCCTTATGACATGGAAGTGGGCGCGGGCACGATGTGTCCCGAGACCTTCCTACGCGTTCTAGGACCCGACCCCTATCGCGTTGCCTATGTGCAGCCCAGCCGGCGGCCCGCCGATGGCCGTTACGGCGAGAACCCCAACCGCCTCTACAAGCACTCGCAACTGCAGGTGATTCTGAAGCCCACGCCCGCCGATGTGATCGACCAATACCTCGGCTCGCTGGAAGCGATTGGCATCGACCTTACCAAACACGACATCAAGTTCGAAGAGGACAACTGGGAGTCCCCTACGTTGGGGGCCTGGGGCATCGGTTGGCAGGTGATGTTGGATGGTTTAGAGATAACGCAGTTCACTTACTTTCAGCAGTGCGGCGGCGTGGACCTGGAACTGGTGCCCGCCGAGATCACTTATGGCCTGGAACGGTTGACCGCGTTTCTGCAGAACAAAGAGAGCGTCTACGATATTGATTGGGCACCGGGCTTTACGTATCGCGATGTGCGCTTCCGCGATGAACAGCAAGGGTCAGTTTATAACTTTGAGAAGGCCAATGTCGACCGGCTCTGGAAGTTACTCGACTTATACGAAGAAGAGGCCGTCGATTTAATGACGCAGTTCAAGGCTCTCGAGGATCGGGTAGAGATATCGCGCTTCCCTTTACTCGCCACTTACGAGTATGTGCTGAAGTGCTCGAATACCTTTAACTTACTCGATGCGCGTGGCGCGATCTCGGTGACGGAGCGCGTGGGCGTCATTCAACGAATTCGCAAGCTGGCCGTGGGCTTGGCCCAGCTTTGGATGCAGCAGCAGTATCCCTCCCCGGTCGCCAGCACTGTGGAGGCTGCGTAACATGCCGGACTACGTGAACGGGCGAGACTTCCTATTAGAAATCGGCTCTGAAGAAATTCCCGATTGGATGATTGACCCGGCGTTGGCGCATCTGGAAGCCAAGCTGAATGAGTTACTGGCCCCGCTGTATGGCAAAGTGACTTCCGCCTTGGCCACGCCGCGCCGTTTGGCGATCCAGGCTACCGGATTGACTGAACAGCAGGCTGATTCCGAGGAGTTAGTCACGGGGCCGCCCAAAGCCGCCAACGAGCAAGCCATCGCTGGATTCGCCCGCAAACAGGGCGTTGATCGCGAGCTTTTGAAAGTGGTCGCAACGGCGCGGGGCGAGTTCTATGGTTACACCAAGCAGATCAAAGGCCAATCGGCCATTGACTTATTGAGTGCCGCGCTGCCCGGCCTTATCCTGGGCATCCCCTGGCCCAAAGCGATGTATTGGACCGGCAAAGGCGGGCCGCGTTTCATTCGGCCCATTCGATGGCTGATTTGTTTGTTGGGTGACCAAGTAATACCGTTCGAAGTGGCGGGCGTGGCGACGGGCAACAACACCAACGGCCATCGCAAATTGGGCGGCGAGAACTTACCCGTCACCATTGACAACTACCAGCAGGAACTTGCCAAGAACTTCGTGATTCTTTCGGGCAAAGATCGTTGGAAGAAGATACAAGGCGAGATCATCAGCCTGACCGCGAAGCAGGGTCTCAAGGCCAAGACCGACGCCGGGCTCGAACACACGCTCACTTACATTACGGAATTTCCCACGGCGATCCTGGGCTCGTTTGACCCCAGTTACTTAGCGTTGCCCGCCGAAGTGCTGGTGACGGTGATGCGCTTCCACCAGAAGTACTTCTCGGTGGAGACCACTGACGGCCAGCTCTCACCGCATTTTATTGCCGTAATGAACATCAACGCTGACCCTGAAGGGCTAGTGAAACACGGCAACGAACGCGTGCTGCGGGCGCGCTTTAACGACGCGCGCTTCTTCTACGACACTGACCAGAAACGCTCACTTACGGAACGCGTCGACGACTTGGCCAAGGTCACCTTCCAGGCGCAGCTCGGGAGCTATCTGGACAAGACGAAGCGCGTGATGGCGCTGCTGCGAGAACTGGGCGCGAATGATCACGCGGTGGCCGCCGCGCAGTTAGCCAAAGTGGACTTGACCACCGACATGGTGAAAGAATTCACCGAACTGCAGGGCCAGATCGGCGGCATCTATGCGCGCGCCCAGGGCCATCCCGAAGCGGTGGCGCAGGCCATCTACGACCAGTACAAGCCAGTAAGCATGGAAGACTCGATTCCGGGCACCGTGGAAGGCCAATACCTGAGCCTTGCCGACAAGGTGGACACCTTGCGCGGCTGCTTCGGCATCGGCATTATCCCCAAGGGCTCATCGGATCCGCTAGCTTTGCGGCGCGCGGCGCAGGGCATTGTCAAGATTCTCGTGGAAGGCTCCTTGAACCTCAGCGTGCCGCAATTGACCGGCGGCGATGCCCAACTGGAAAAATTCTTCGCCGACCGCGTCGGCTACTATTTCCGCGAAATTCGGGGTTTTGCTTACGACGAAGTGGCGGCGGTGATGGCCGCCGGTTGGCCGGATTTGAAAGACGTATTGGCCCGGTTAGAAGCGGTGAAGGCCGTGCGCCAAGGGGCGGACTTTGAACCGCTGGCCGCCGCCTTCAAACGCATCAAGAACATCCTGACCCAGGCGAAATTCACCGAGGACGGCGTGGTGGACGCCACGAAACTGGAGCCCGGCGCAGAGGCCGTTTTGGCGGCGGAGTTTGGCCGCGTGAAGTCGGCAATTAGTACGAATCATGTGGCGACGATGGGGTCCATTGCCTCCTTGCGGCCCGCCGTCGACGACTTCTTTAACCAGGTGATGGTGAACGTGGATGATGCGGATCTGAGGCGGAATCGGTTAACCTTACTGAGGAGCCTGCTGACGGAGTTTTCGACCCTGGCAGACTTTTCCGAAATCGTGACCAAAGCATAACCAGCTTGGACCGGCCAGGAGGCCGGTTCTACCGGTCCAAAAACAAGTTTCTATTCGTTAGTTTTTTGAAAGGACGTTGAATGAAGAAGTTCGTTTACTCCTTCGGCGGTGGAACCGCCGATGGCGACAGTAGCATGAAGGACACCCTGGGCGGCAAAGGTGCCGGCCTGGCGGAGATGTGCCGCGCGGGGCTTCCCTGCCCTGCCGGATTCACCATCGCCACCCAAGTGTGCAATATCTACTTCGATAACCAGAAGTCGATGCCCGAGTCGATTGAAAAAGAGATTCGCGTGGCGCTCAAGAAGCTGGAGGCCGAAGTGGGCCAGAAGCTGGGCGACCCGAAGAACCCGCTGCTGTTGAGCGTCCGCTCCGGCGCGAAGTTCTCCATGCCCGGCATGATGAATACGATTTTGAACCTGGGGATGAACGACGTCACCAGTGAAGGCCTCGCCAAGAAGACGGGCGACGCCCGCTTCGCCTACGACTGCTATCGCCGCTTCATCCAGATGTTCGGCGAAGTGGCCATGGACGTCGAAATGGAGTTCTTCGATATTGCGTACGATGCCCGCAAGCATAAGCGCAAGATCACTGACGACGCGATGCTGACGGCCGATGACTTAAAGGCCATCATCGAAGAGTACAAGAAGATCATCCGCAAGCACGCCAAGCGCGACTTTCCGCAGGACCCGATGGAACAGCTCACCATGTCGCGCGACGCGGTGTTCCGTTCCTGGTGGAACCCCAAGGCCATTTACTACCGCAAGATGGAAAAGATTCCGGACAACATCGGTACCGCAGCCAACGTGCAGGCCATGGTGTTCGGCAACATGGGCGATACATCGGCCACGGGCGTCGGCTTCACGCGCGACCCCGGCAATGGCGAAAAGGTCTTCTACGGCGAATTCCTGATGAACGCGCAGGGTGAAGACGTCGTCGCCGGCATCCGCACCCCCATCCCGATCGTCGAACTGGGCAAGATCCTACCCGAAGCCTATCAACAGCTGATCGACATCACCAACAGTCTCGAAAAGACTTACCGCGACATGCAGGATTTTGAGTTCACCATTCAAGAAGGTAAGCTCTACATGCTGCAGACGCGCAATGGCAAGCGCACCGGCCCGGCCGCCGTTCGCTTGGCAATTGAGATGGCCAACGAAGGTCTTATCACGCGCGAAGAGGCCATCATGCGCGTGGCTCCCTCGCAGTTGGACCAATTGCTTCACCCGGTCTTCGATGCCGCCAGCTTGAAGACGCTGAAGTCACTCACCGTGGGCATTGACGCGTCGCCTGGCGCCGCCGTCGGCCGCGCGGCATTCTCGGCCGAAGACGCCGTCATTATGTCCGCCAAATCGCCCGTCATCCTGGTCCGCAAAGAGACCACGCCCGACGACATCCACGGCATGGACGTTGCCCGCGGCATCTTAACCGCCATCGGCGGCAAGAGCTCGCACGCTGCCGTAGTGGCGCGTGGCATGGGCCGCCCCTGCATTGTCGGCGCCGGTGCCCTGCAGATTGACGAGAAGAAGAAGACCGCCACCTGCAAAGGGCTCACGATCAAGGAAGGCGATTGGCTTTCCATGGACGGCACCACGGGTGCGGTTTACCTCGGGCAAGCGTCCACCAAGGATCCCGATGTGCGCAGCGGCTACCTGGCCACCTTCATGGAGTGGAGCGACGAGTTCCGCGGCAGCTTCGGCGTCCGCGCCAACGCCGACATTCCGCGCGACGCCAAGGTCGCCCGCTCGTTCGGCGCCGAAGGCATCGGCCTGTGCCGCACCGAGCACATGTTCTTTGAAGCCGATCGCTTGCCGTACGTGCAGGCCATGATTCTGGCGCGCGATTTGAAGTCGCGCAAAGCCGCGCTCGCCAAGTTGCTGCCCATGCAGCGCAAGGACTTTGCCGGCCTCTTCGAAGCCATGGAAGGCTTCCCCGTGGTCATCCGCACGCTCGATCCGCCGCTCCACGAGTTCCTGCCCAAGCGCGAGAACCTGATGGTGGATCTGGCCCGCTTGCCGCACGCCGACGCCAAGGACAAGAAGGAAATGTCCAAAGCCTACAACATCCCGGTGGGGGAGCTGAAGAAAAAGCTGCCCGAGTTGCTGCATCGCGTGGAAGAGCTTCATGAGTTCAACCCCATGCTCGGCCACCGCGGCTGCCGCTTGGGCATCGTCTACCCCGAGATCACCGAAATGCAGGCCCGCGCCATCTTCGAAGCCGCCGTCCAGGTGGCCAAGAAGGGCAAGAAGGTCATTCCGGAAGTGATGATCCCGCTTGTCGGCTCCGCTCGCGAGCTCGAGCTCCAGAAGGAGATCGTGGAAGGCGTCGCCAAGGATGTGCTGGGCAAAGCCGGCCTCACGAATCTGAAGTACCTCATCGGTACGATGATCGAAGTGCCGCGTGCGGCGTTGACCGCCGACAAGATCGCCGAGCATGCCGAGTTCTTCAGCTTCG
Organism: Bryobacteraceae bacterium; assembly: GCA_043776185.1. GTDB lineage: Bacteria > Acidobacteriota > Terriglobia > Bryobacterales > Bryobacteraceae > JALHNI01. The sequence continues at coordinate 6,308 of JAYVRS010000362.1, forward strand.
GCACCAACGATCTGACGCAGACCACGTTCGGGCTCTCCCGCGACGACTATACGAAGTTCTCGAAGTTCTACGAAGACGTCAAAATCTTCAAGAGCGACCCCTTCGGCGCGCTGGATCAAGAGGGCGTCGGCATGTTGATCGAGATGGCCATCGCCAAGGGCCGCCAGCAACGCCCGGGTATGGAAATCGGCATCTGCGGCGAGCACGGCGGCGAGCCTTCGTCGGTCGACTTCTGCTACCGCGTGGGTATGGACTACGTCTCCTGCTCTCCCTACCGCGTCCCGATCGCCC